>CALFPI010000555.1 GCA_937919035.1 uncultured Gemmatimonadaceae bacterium | reverse complement strand
GATGCTCGACGACGCCAAACGTCGGGGCTGGGGCGTGCTCATCTTCTGTCCCGGCCAGGGAACGCATCGGGCAACGGGTCTGCCCGTGGCTGACGATCCCCACGGTGCCCAATTGCAGGCTGCCATCTGGGAGGACGTGTTCAGCGCCTTTCCCCAGGCCGACGGTGGTTTGATGGACGGTTGGACGGAGTCGGCGTACGAGCTCATCTATCACCACGGCAACGCTGTCTTCCGCGAGATGAACGACAGCGAGAAGACAACGGCTGCTGCCCGCGGCTGGGATGCGCTCCGTCTCGATGCCGGTCGAGCCCATCTACACAAGCGTTTCCAGAGCTTCACCTCCAAGGCCGTCGGCTACTACGGCAACCACGGTTTTCTGCAGGGCATCAACCTCTTCGATCTGACGGAAGACGCCCTCTACTGGTTGCGCTGGCGACGGGATGACGGCCTGGCTACGGCCCGCGCCTTCCGCGCCGAACTCGACAAAATGCCGCGCAAGCTGCTGCTCGGTAACGGCCTGCGGTCGGCTGTCTTCAGCGGCATGACGGCGATCGACTATCTCGCCTGGGACGAGGTGCTCGACATTTTCCAGGTGAAGCACTACTTCTGGCACCGTGGCTTTGACGGACTCTATGGCACCGTTGCCCGTTGGGTGCAGCAGATCCGCCGCTGGAACCCCGGCCTCAACGAGACCGAGTGTTTCACTGTCGCCCGCGCCTGGCTCGGCGTACATCTGCCCGAGGTCGAATCCCTGGCCGATATGGAACTGGGCTTCCCGCAGGCATTCTTCGATGAAGTCGTCAAGGAAGAGACCGCGCGGGCTCTGGCGGCCGTGAGCGATCCGCACAAGATCCTGCCATGGGTGGACACGGGACGGATGCCACACGCTGGTGATCCGATGACGGCAGGGGATCTGTATCGGATTCTCACCGCGTCTCAAGAGGCGGGTCTGCAACGTTTCCTGTTCCACAACCACGCGCATCTGACGGCGGCGGAATGGAAGGTGATTTCGCGCATGTGTGGGAAGGAATGGGATGAGGATCCGCAGGGGTACTGGCCACCGGCGACGCCGCGGCCTGAGGCTTTCGGCTAGCTGAGCGCACGCGGCTCGACGCCTGCGCCTCCGGCCGCTGCGCTGCGGGTTCGGCTTGCCTCACGGGTCGATCGAACGCCGCATCCCCTGAGGGTTCCCGGGCGCTGGACACGGCTCGACGCCTGCACCTCCGGCCGCTGCGCTGCGGGTGCGGCTTGCCTCACGGGTCGATCGAACGCCGCATCCTGCGGCTCGATCGACGGACGCCATCCTGGCGTCCGCCCCTTCGGGGCCTGGACGGCCCGCTGCGCGGGCCTGTTCGGCAAGCCTGCCCTTCGCTGCGCGGCCTGCGGCGCCGACGCCGAACCGCTCGGCGCTGCTCGGACCTGTTTTTTGAGAAATTGTCAGCCCTCTGTTGAGGGTTCTGTGTTGGCCGGTATTTCAACCTGCTTTTGCATGCCCCATACAACTTTCAGGAGTGAATCATGTCGACGTTGAATCTTCCGGTTCGGTGGTACGGGTCTGCTGGGCATGTGTTTGATGATCTGGCGCTGGACCTGTCGCAGACGGCATTCATGATTGTGGATTCGGATTGTGGGGAGGGCAATCCCTATGTCGAGAACGGGATCGCGCCGGCTCTGGTGGCGGCTCGTGAGGTGGGGATGCATGTGATCTATATCCACAACGACTTTTCACTCTCCGATGAGCCGGGCAGTATCAAGCGCGAGATCCACGGCACGCGGTGGGGGAATGTGGAGGCAGGCAGCCGGCCGTCGCCGGCGCGGGGTCCGGCGGTGCCGAAGTACTCGCCGTCGATTCAGCCGCTGGCGCACGAACCGGATTTTCCGAAGCGGGAATGGTCAGGCTTCCACGAAACCCACGTCGACTATCACTTGCGCTGCCACGATATCAAGACGCTGATCGCCGTCGGGTTTTCGCAGCGCGCCTGTCTGTATCAGACGTGTGCCGGGGCGGTGGAACACAACTACCGCGTGGTGTTGCTGCGTGATTGTACGCAGTCGTCGGAGTACCCCGATACGGTCGACGAATCTCTGGAGGAGGGCGGCTGGTTGCGCATGATCATGTTCCGCAACTTTGAGCACGTCATTGGCTATACGTCGACGAGTGCTGAGTTCGTCGGCGCTCTTCGGAGGACCTAGAATCGGCGGTAGTTCAAGCGCCGAGGTTCCGTTTCGCTGCGCGAAACGTGCGGCGGAGTCCGAGTCGTCGGCGCTCTTCGGGAGGTCTAGAGTCGGCGACCATTATAGCGTCCCCCTCCTGATGCGGTGCCCCGTGCCGGTGTGTTGTGTTACAAAGCGATTGGACTCCTGATGCTTCAGATCCGACGCCACCGTTGAGCCGATCGAGGTCGGTGGCAAAATAGGAAAAGCCCCGCCAGCGGACACGCCGCTGACGGGGCAGGTTGTATCAGATCCTTGCCGGGTCTCTACCGATTGGTCTTGATCTGGCCCCAGGACCTCAACTCGACGGACGCAGCAGCAGGCTTGCTGCTACCCTTGCTCCTGGACTTGGACTTGGACTTGCCCTTTTCCTTCGAGCCGTGATCGTCGTGGGACTTGCCCTTTGACTTCGACTTCGAGTCGTCATCACCGTGGTCGTCGCCGTGGTCATCATCGCCACGGTCGTCCTCGTCTTCGTCATCTTCGTGACGGGCGTAGCCTTCCTCGTGGTCGTCGTCGTCGCCCTGATCGTGGGGCACCACGACGGTGACGCTGCCGCTGGTGCTGGCGCCTTCGGCGTCAGTGGCGGTGAAGGCGATCGTGTAGACGCGGCCGTCGCCTCTGCCATTGCGGTCTGCCCGCACACTGGCCGTCGATGTGCCAACACCGGAGGCATCGTCGCTACCGGTCTCGTTGTTCGTGATCGCGTCGATGTTGATCGTCACCGCGTCACCCTCGACATCGACGATGCCGTCGATGGCGATATCGACCATCTTTTTGTTCGGCGGCCACAGCGAGCCGGGGTTGGACACTGCAGCGGAGATCTGCTACCGATTAGTAATCGATGCGCACGTTGTCGAATGACGTGTAGGCCGCGTCGATAAAGCTGTTGGTATACATCTGGATCAACACCGGACCCGGGGCAAGGATTTTCGGAGCCGGTGTCAGTGTATAGTTGAACACGTTCTGATTGCTATACACGGACGTGGCGCAGCGGGGAAGAGTACCGAGACCGGTCGTTACGCCGCACTGAACCGCAACGACCTCCAGAGTCGTCCAGCCCAAGCATTGTCCGTCATATAGAATGACAAACTGCTCATCTGCCAGGACTGAGTCGCATCGAGATCGATCAGCATCTGGCCGGCGGGAAAGTAACCCAAGATCGTCGTTACATGGGCTCACGCCGTTGTAATCGCAGCGGGCCCCCTTGGGACCGAGGGCGTGGACGATTAAGGCATTGTCGACGCCATTGGGACCCCAGCTTTGAACGCCGCCCCAGAAGCAGTTGCTCGTCCAGCCGTCACTGTCCGTCCAGCCAAACTCGGCGTTGCAGTTTTGTGCGGCGCTCTTCCAAGAAACAGCCCCCGCCAGACAGAGAGTCCGGCGGGGGCTGTTTGTACATGAGTGATCAACAGCAGACCCCTCCGTTTCTCAGGAGCAGCCCGTATCGACCGGTCCCATTAATACTGGAAATCCACGTGGATGTCGTCCACATAGACAAAAGCATTATAGCCACAGGGGTCATAGGGGTCGAACAACCCCCCCTGCACTTTCAGCCGGATCTCCGCCGGTCCTGGATCGAGCTGCCCGGCGATGGCGACAGTTACGTTCGGCGGGGTGTTAGCAGCAGGGGAAGCAGCACCGGGGAGATTGAAGGTCCCCAACACCGTCTCCTGGCCCGCTTGGAATGCCACCACATAGACCAGATTGGTGTAGAATCCATTGTTTCCAACCAACAGCGAAATATTAGTCAGTTGTACTTCGGCCGACACATCGAGATCCAAGTAATAGTATTCACCGCCGTAGGTGCTAGGATCACCCAGGCCACGACCGACGAACATATTGCTGCCCCAGTCCAACACACCATGCACACTCCAACCGCAGCCGGGAGAAATACCATCCGTGTCCGTCCACTCAAAGCTGGCACTGGCAATCGGGCCGTCGCTCGAAGAGGCCGGAGCACTCAGCACGCAATCGGGACAGGGACCCGTAGTAATGCCCACGTTGCCAAAGTCAAACTCCACGAAACCAAATACCGGTTCGCCGTTGGGCGTCGGATCGCTGTTGTCGCCCACGCCGTCGCCGTCGCTGTCGGCGTGCTCGCTGGCATCCGTCGGGAAGGCGTCATCGCCATTGGCGACAAAGCCGGGATTGGAACAGGCGTCGGTCGTGCTGGGATCGCCAAAGCCGTCCCCATCCTGATCGACAAAGTAGGTGCCGGGCAGACTGTCACCGTGGTTGGCGATGTGCTTGTCGACGGCGTTGCTGCTGATGCTGATCACCCTGAAGAAGCCCGAATCCTCGTCGAAGTGGCAGATGTCAACCTGGTTGCCACCCTCGTGGTCCTCCTTCAAACCCTTCTTGTCCTTACCACCAGTCTTCTTGGCCGCCGGCTGGGTGTCAGCCTGCACTTCCTTCTTGACTTTGCCCCAGGAAGTGCTTGCCGTGGATCCAAAGGCAGCCACACTACCGAAGAGTAGGGCGCAGGCCAGGATCAAGCCGTTGCTCGTTCGTTTCATCTTTGTCCTCCCAGACAGTTATAGATTCACAGGGGAATCGTTGCGCAGCAAAAGCGCATCATTCCGCCCGCTCGCTAGTAAGTTTGTTGAGGGGGTTACGCAAGATGAATGCCAATTGGACACAAGAGTCGCAACTGGTTGTATTGCAATTACTTATGGAAACAAGGAAGCAGTCGGCGAGCTCTTCATACGTGCGTATTTGAACGCTTACGTTCACATGCGAACATATACGTTCGAATGTGAACGCATATGTTTGCGGATTGCATCAACCCTGATCGGGCTTTCTGGGTAGCTTTCGATAGAGCTTGGTGCGGTTGATACCGAGCAGCCGGGCCGCTTCCGTCACATTGCCCCGCGTCTGGCGCAGCGCGCGTTCGATCAGCGCTACTTCGGCCTCGGCAAAGTTGAGCGGCAGTTCGTCTACCAACGCCTTGGCAGAGGACGAACGGGATCCGCCTGTGGCTTCAGGTGCAGGTTCCGACGCCAAATGAAGATGGTGCGGCTGGATCTCGGTCCCCCGACTCTCCAGAACCGCCCGCTCAATGACATTTTTGAGCTCGCGCACATTGCCCGGATAGGCATGCCCCTGCAACCGCACCAATGCCGGAGCCGACAAGACCGGTGCCCCAATGCCCATCTCCTCGGCAAAGAGCGCCAGAAAGTGTCGCGCCAAGAGTTCGATATCATCGCGCCGCTCGCGCAGAGAGGGCACCGTGACGACAAAGCGCGCCAACCTGTAATAGAGATCGCGACGAAAGGCCCCCAGGCCAATGGCCTGCTGCAGATCCACATTCGTCGCCGCTATGATGCGCACATCCACCGCATGCCCCTGCTTCTCCCCCAGAGGCCACACCGTCCGTTCTTCGAGGACTCGCAACAGCTTGCTCTGCAAATTCAGCGGCATCTCACCGATCTCATCGAGAAAGAGTGTACCGCCATCGGCCAGGTCGAAATAGCCACTCTGATCGCGCTCGGCGCCGGTGAACGCTCCCCTCCGATGCCCAAAGAGCAGCGACTCGGCCAGATCCCCCGGGATCGCCGCACAACTGACGGCGACAAAGGGTTCGTCGCCGCGCTTGGACGTGGAGTGGATGGCACGGGCAACCAACTCCTTGCCTGTGCCGCTCTCGCCGGTGATCAGCACCGACGTGCTATCGGCCTGTTGTAATAGCTCAATATCGCCGAGGATCTTGCGTATCGTGGGACTCTGCCCGACGAAGCCGGCCAACCCCCAGTGCTGATCTTCGCGCCTCGCCCAGAGATTGAGGCGCTCGGACAGGCGCTGGCTCCGTGCGATCTCGGCCTCCAGTGCCGCATTCTGCCGCGCCAGTTCGTCGTTCTTCTCCGCCAACGCCCGTATCAGCCGCCCTACCTGCAACTGCGTATCGACTCGCGCGCACACTTCGTCGGCACGGAAGGGTTTGAGCACATAGTCGGTGGCCCCCGCTGCAAAGGCGGCCAGCACGCTCTGCTCCTCGCCCGAAGCGGTGAGGAAAATGACCGGCAGGTTGCGCGCGGTCGCCATCGCCCGCAGCCGGCGGCAGACCTCAAACCCGTCCATCTCCGGCATCATCAGATCCAGGAGGACCAGGTCGGGGCTGGCGCGGGCCACGACGTTGAGCGCTTCGGTGCCGTTGGCGGCAACCAGCACGTCGTGGCCCCGCTCGCTCAACAGTTTGTAGAGGACCCTCAGGTTGGCCGGCTCGTCATCGACGACGAGCACGTTGGCTCTGGGCGTGCTCAATTCCTCTGTGTTCACCTCTGCTCTCCGTTCAAATGCAGTCGACCGTACACCCTAGCTCTCCAGTAAGCGTCGGACGGCCTCGATATCGAAGTCCTGTACCAGTTGTCGCAAGTGTTTCGCCAGTCGCCGCTCTGACTCTCC
>CALFPI010000554.1 GCA_937919035.1 uncultured Gemmatimonadaceae bacterium | reverse complement strand
GTGCGGGAGTGGTTCAGTTGCTGGGAGAATCCCTCTATGAGTTGGCAGAAGACAAACGGGACAGCCTGCTGCAACGTGTGGGAGTCATGTTCCAGTATGGTGCGATGCTGGGCTCGCTGACGGTCGGCGAGAATGTCGGACTGGCCCTGCAGATGCATACAAGCGCCGAACCCGGGTTGGTGCAGGACGTCGTCGACGCCTGGTTGGAGCGTGTGGGACTGGCGGGATCCGCCAACAAGATGCCAAGCGAGCTTTCCGGCGGCATGCGCAAGCGGGCTGCCCTTGCCCGGGCCATGGCTCTGGAGCCCGAAATCCTGTTCTGTGACGAGCCCGGCGCCGGCCTCGACCCCATCACGGCAGCAGGGATCGACCGGTTGTTGCTGACACTCAACGAACGCCAGGCGACAACCCTCGTCGTTGTTACCCATGAGTTGCTCAGCATCGAGCGACTTGACGGGCGCCTCGTCATGCTCGAAGGGGGCCTCGTGATCTACGACGGCACCGCTCGGGAGGCGCGCGCGGAGGCACGCTCCGACCTCGATCTCTTCTTCCATCCCGGGTAAACTGTGAAAATCTCACTCATTGCTGCCGTCTCCCCCGACCTTGTGATCGGTCGCGACGGCGACCTTCCCTGGCACTACCCGAGCGACATGAAGCACTTCATGCGCACGACCACGGGACACCCGTGCATCATGGGCCGGCGTACCTACGAGTCCTTTCCGCGGCGCCCCCTGCCAAGGCGACCCAATCTGGTACTGACACGCAACGCGGCCTACCCGCTGGCCGATAGTGTGCTGCGCTTCGAAGGCCTGACGGCTGCCCTCGACCACTGTCGCGAAACTCAGCACCGCGTGGTCTATGTGTGTGGTGGGGGTGGGGTCTACCGCGAGGCCCTGCCACTGGCGGACGAAATGATCCTGACCCATGTGCCGGACCGGGTCGAAGGTGACGCCCACTTCCCTGCCTGGGATCAGGAGGCGTGGCACATCGTTGACGAAAAGTCAGATGGAAGCATACGTTTTTGCGTTTACCGAAGGAGAACCTAGTGCTCGACACTGTTCAAGCTGCCCCACCCGACCCCATCCTCGGACTGTCTGCCGCCTTCGACGCCGACCCCAACCCTGCCAAGATCAACCTCGGCGTCGGTGAATATCGCGATGCCCAGGGCTCCACACCGGTGCTGGCCTCTGTGCATGCCGCCGAAGCCCGGGTTGTTGCCACATCAACGAGCAAACGCTACCTGCCCATTGACGGCACCGCCGAGTACGGCCAGGTCGTGCGTCGACTGCTGTTTGGTGAGGCCGAGACCGCGCTGCGCCCTCGTTGCGCGACGGTGCAGGCTCCGGGCGGCACCGGTGCCCTGCGCATTGCTGGTGACTTCGTGCATGCCCAGTTTCCTGGCACCACAGTGTGGCTCAGCGAACCGACCTGGGCCAATCATCCCAAGATCTTCGCCGCCGCGGGGTTGTCCACGGCCAGCTACGCCTACTACGATAGCAGCACTCACGGCGTCGATGTCGAAGCCATGATCGCTGCCCTCGAAGGGGCCACAGCAGGCGACATGGTGCTGCTCCACGGTTGCTGTCACAACCCCACCGGTGCAGATCTGAGCCTGGAGCAATGGCAGCGTGTGGGCCACATTCTCGTCGACAAGGGCCTGCTACCGCTCGTCGATTTCGCCTACCAGGGCTTCGGCACTGGTCTCGAAGAGGATGCCGCCGGACTACGGGCCCTGCTCGAAATTGTCCCCGAGATGTTGATCGCCAGTTCTTTTTCGAAAAACTTCGGTCTCTATCAGGAACGCGTCGGGGCTCTCACGGTGGTCACACCAACCGTGACAACGGCGGCCAATGTGCTCAGCCAGTTGAAGGTCTGTGTGCGCACAAATTTCTCGAATCCCCCCGCGCATGGGTCGGCCATCGTCACGGAGATTCTCACCGACGTCGCCTTGCACAGCCAATGGCAGGAGGAAGTCACCGAGATGCGTGGACGCATCAACGGCATGCGCACGTTGCTTGTTGACAAGCTGCAGGAACATGGTGCCGGCGACTTCTCCTACATCGCCGATCAACGTGGTATGTTCTCGTTTTCGGGATTGGCACAGGGGCAGGTGGAGAAACTCCGCAGCGAACACGCGGTCTACATTGTCGGCTCCGGACGCATCAATGTTGCCGGCATCACGGCCGCCAACGTCGATGCTCTGTGCCTGGCGATCGCCGCAGTCGTCTAGTACACCGACAGCGCGCGCAGTCGCGCCACAATCGGCGGCAACACTTCAATGACGCGGTCCACCTGGGCTGCGTCATTGCCGTATCCAAGGCTGAAACGCACGGCACCCGCAGCCAGACGTGGCTCCATCCCCATCGCCAACAGGACGTGTGATGGCACTGCACTGCCCGCAGCACACGCCGAGCCGCCTGATACGGCGATGCCCTCCATGTCGAGTCCAACGAGTATCGATTCGGACTCGATGCGGCGGAAGGACAGATTCAGCGTTCCAGGAAGGCAGTGCGCCTGGCAGCCATTGAGGACAACGTCATCAATGGCTGCCATCAGGCCCGCCCTCAACCGATCGCGCAGAACCATCAACTGCAGCGCATCTGCCTCCAGTTCCTGCAGGCGCAAGGCCGCTGCCGCGCCGAAGCCGACGATGCCAGCGACATTCTCGGTACCTGCACGCAAGCCCTGGGCGTGGCCGCCGCCGTGCATCAGCGGCGACAGCATTGTCCCGTGACGGACATACAGTGCCCCGACCCCCTTGGGGCCATTGATCTTGTGCGCCGACAGCGACAGTAGATCCGCTCCAAGCATTTCGACATCAACGGGAACCTTGCCACAAGCCTGCACGGCGTCGATGTGGAATGGAATGCGACGTTGGCGCAGAGCAGATCCGATCTCCGCCAACGGCTGCAACGTGCCAGTCTCATTGTTGGCCAGGATCAGTGATACGAGATCGGTTTCTGCACCGTCGATGGTGTCGAGCACGACCGCCGGGTCGAGACGACCATCCGGGCCAACAGCGACAAACCATACCTTTGCGCCACCCTCCTGCAGGGCCTCAGCGGCACGCAGTACAGCCGGGTGTTCGACCGTGGAGGTTATGACACCGTGCCGACCGTGCAGGGCCCAGTTGTCCGCTTCGGTCCCGCCACTGGTGAACTGCACCTCATCGGGGGTCGCCCCAATCAGCGCGGCGACCTGCGCCCGCGCCCCATCAATGGCAGCACGAGCCTGACGCCCCGCAGCATGAATGCTCGACGGATTGCCGAAGGCCCGCGTCTGGAAGGGCTCCATCGCGTGTAACACCTCAGGGCGCATCGGCGTCGTCGCGTTGTGATCGAAGTAGATCAACGAAACTTCACTTCCACGCTATAGGCCCGCGCGACCACCTGCCCGGTGAACAGTTCGCCCTTGCTGTCAAAACTGGTGCCGTCGGTGTAGACAAAGCGCTCTGCCGGGCCGATTTCAATCCCATCACGTCCGCGAGTCAGGACCACGGAATCACCGACCGCCGTACGCTGCAGCATGCTCACGACGGCAGCATCGACGAGATCGGCACCGCGGAATTTCTCAATCCGGCCCTGGCTCTGCAGTTGTGTCAGATCCTCCCACATCGAGCCCTTGTCCTCCTCCACGCTGTGGGCGGCAACGAAGTACAGCGTGTAGACCTCATCACCTGCCGTCAGGCTTTCCCAGGAATTCTCGCTGGGTGCATAAATCCAGCGATCCGCGAACACGGGACCACTGTGCATCACGGAACTCTCCCCACCGGAACGGTAGAGGAAGGCATAGACCTCGCAGTCCTGGCCGCTGCGGAAGCGCAATTGCAGGCGGTCGCCCTCCTCGAGCTGACCGCCCTCCTGGAACTCGACAAGTCGAGGAAAGCCACCCTCATCGCGGCGCACGAGGATATGAAGTTCAATGTCGAGGTCGGGCAGCCCGACCAGCACCGGCGTCGACGCGCGTGCCTGATGTGCAGCGACCAGCTCTGCCAGATCACGCTCGGCCAGACGGATTGTGGACGTGTGCTGCAGGACGCCCGTCCCCCCATCGGCCAGGGCCAGGCGCAGGTAGACCCAGGGTGAGGCCGTGCGCACCAGGCCTGTGGCCAGCAGATCCCCCGGCAGCTGCTGCCAGTCGCGCGGCAGTTGACTGTCGGCTGGCCACTTGATCTGGGCACTGCTGGCGGCACCGGCCACACCGGCATCGGGACGCACCGTCACGCCGGCGTGGACCGCAGCTGACAACAGCACCTGGTCGAGCGCTTCCGTTTCAACTGAGGTCTTGCCATCAGCCAGACGGAACCCGGCGACCGTCACGGTATCCTGCGTGCCCCAGTCGGACAGGACCTGATGCAGGCGCACGGAGATATCAACCCCGCTCGCAGGTCGCCCCCCGGGCCAGCACGACGTCAGCAACAACAGCGTCAGAACGATCCCGCCATGTTTCCCCACCTTGCTCAAACCTCTGCCCCCGATCCGTGGTCTTCATCATCTACTTGTTCACCATCGGCAGTCGCCGGCTGCGTGCCATCCAGGCCGCCCCGTTGCAGAAAGGGCGTGCCCGTCAGCAACTCACGGTGCAGGCTGACGAAACCATCCGCCGGTATCGGCTGCGCCTCGGCACCACTGCCATTGTCGACTGCGGCGGCGGAGAGCTCCGTGACCGGCGCCCCCTGACTGACACTCCGGGCCCGCTGCCGGACCTGTGAGCGTTGTTTTTTCTCCAGCAGAATGCTTCCTAACAGCTGCCGGGCTCGCTGCAGAATCGGGCGACGGCGCTCGTCGCGCTCCGAAACCTGATCCAGGACTTCGTAGAGAGCCGAAACAGCAGGCGGCCCCAGACTCGGGATTCGTGCCAGCAAGACCTCGTAGTCATCGCTGAGATCAAGCCGCACGAGCACACTTGCCAACTGGAAGCTGGCATCCGGGTCGGAGGCGCCGAAAGTGGCCAGAGTTCTGGCGTAGGATCGAGTGTACATGAGAACTCCACTCGGGTCACTCGTCAGCCGATGCGGATGATTGACAAGCAATTTGATGATTGTCTCATCTTCGTGGATGCGCCCGCGATCACCCAGTTGCGCCAAGGTGTCACGGCCGCCCCCATCGATCTCGTCCAGCAGTTCGCAGGCGCAGGAAACGATGGCCTGTTTCTTGATCTTGAACGTCGCCCACGCATCGGTCTCCTCGAGGCCGTGATGGGTGATCACGTCGAGCAGCTCCTCCCGGGCCGCGTCACCCAGCCCAACGATCTCCCGTGACTTCTGGCGGTAATCGGGGCGGCGATCCAGCCGTACGAGTATGCCGGCGAGTTCACGGTCAAGATCACCGACGGGGCCCGCCGCATTCCCGTCCGGGAGTGCCCGCCCCCCGGCGATCTTCGCCCCCGGAGGCCGACACAGTGCACGGCACTTGCCGACGCGGCTGTACACGCCCGCTGGGTCGGAAGACAGCGACACGAGATAGGACCACAGAGCGTGGATCAGGTCGTGCGCCTCCATGACGTTGTCGCCATAGGCGTGGAAGAACCCTCGCAGTCCCGCCGCACCAAGATCGACCACCGTCGTCAGAAAGACGGCCCTGGGCTTGGTAACAATACCCTTGCAAAATTCCGTCATCAGCGGCCGTGGATCGAAACGCTGGGCATCCCGATAGTCATGCAGGGCGTCAGCGAAGCTGCCCGGCTCGATGCGATGGCCCTGCCGCAGCGCCAGATCGAGAGCAACGCCGTGGATGATGTCCCGATCGAAGAGGAACATGCGCGGATATTCGAAGATATCTGCGATGCGCTCCATCTTTGCTTGGGCCCAGCGCCGTTCCAATTCGGGATGAAACACGTCGCGCGCGATCTCCCAGGGCTCGTGGGTCCAGGTGTTGACCCCCTGAACGCGGATCAAGGCCCGCCGATACCCCTCGATAAACTCCTCCGTCTCCGACTTCGCCGCGTCGGGGTGCAGCCGCCGGTGGCGGTTGTGGTCCAGCACCAGTCGCCGCAGCAAGGGTTGACTGAGGCGCAAACTCGAAGCCCGACCCGAGGACGAAGTCGTGCCCGCCATCTGGCGGTCGGCAGCGCCATTGCGGCGGCCGCTACCGTTGCTCCCTGGTCCTCTGGCACGCTCACCAAAGTCGGTCAGGACATCTGCCAGCAGCAGGTAATCGAACAGCATCCATGATGCGTAAATCACCCCTTCGGCGATCGACCAGTGATTGTAACCCCGCTCCTCCGCCTGGCGCAGCAGAATTTCGGGTAGATAGATCGTCTGGCGCCGCCGGCCGATGTGTAGCGCCTGATGGTAGCGGACATCACGGAAATGCAGCAGGTTGTCACCCCGTACGAGGGTGATCGACAGGGGGCCATCCACCAGCGCCTCGCGCAGGAATTCCGGTACCTTCTTCAGCACGCGCCAGAAGAACAGCACCAGAGGATCTGCAGCATGCAGACGGGTCAGGCGCCGATCGTCGGGAAAATGAGGCAGGCGCGTCTGCTGGCCGAAGAGGATTGTGCAGTCGGCTGCGGCGATAGATCGATTGATGTCGGCATGCGACACGTCACCATCGGCAATGCCGAGATTGACCTCTGCCGGGGTCTCTTTTTTAGGTTCTGGCGCGGCCATCCCAACGAAT
>CALFPI010000553.1 GCA_937919035.1 uncultured Gemmatimonadaceae bacterium | reverse complement strand
TGGGTTTCTCCATCGATGATGAGATTCCCGAGGACGAAATCGTTGTCATCAATGACGAGGATCGCGGCATTCACGAGCTCGTGATTGACTGCGAGGATGATCTGGTGGTGTTGGAGCAACTCATCCTCAAGTTCGAGGGCGACGTCGGGGCATCCGTCTATCGCCGCATTCTGCAGATGAACCGCAGCCTGGTCTTCGGCGCCTTTGTTCTCAACGAGGACGGGCATACCCTCCTCTACCGCAATACCCTGGCCCTAGACAATCTCGATCTGAACGAGCTCGAGGCGACCATCAACGCCCTCAGTCTGGGCCTCGCCGAAAACGGTGACGAGCTTCTCAGCTTCGTCGCCACGACATAAAGGAAGGCCGCTATGGCTGGCATATTTCATCGCCTTTTCAAAGCCGGTGAGTCCGAGGCCCACGCCCTCGTCGACAAACTCGAGGATCCCATCAAGATGAGTGAGCAGGCCGTCCGCGATCTTAGAAAAGATCTGCAGGAGAGCCTGAAAAGCCTCGCCGAGGTCAAGTCTCTGGCCATTCGTATGACCAAGGACGCCGACGACGCCAAGCGGCTCGCCGACGACTACGAGCGCAAGGCGATGCTGCTGTTGCAGAAGGGCCAGTCCGGCGATGTGGAAGCGAGCGAAGCGGAGCGCCTCGCCATGGAGGCCCTGAACCGCAAGGAGGAGGCGGCAGCCAGGGCGTTACAGGGCGGCCAGCAGGCCCAGGCGCAGCAACAGATGGTTGCCACGCTGCAGAGCAACGTCAACCAGCTCAAGTCGAAGGTCGCCTCGTACGAGAATGACCTGGTCATGCTCAAGGCGCGGGCGCGGACGGCGAATGCGACGCGCAAGATCAACCAGCGTCTGTCCAACGTGGATTCCAAGGGCACGGTGGCGCTGCTGGAGCGAATGAAGGAAAAGGTCTCCGAAGAAGAGGCACTGGCCGAGGCCTATGGCGACATGGCCGCCAGCGGGGGTTCCATCGACAGCGAGATCGACAAAGCTCTGGGCAGCGGCTCAGGCAAGGCCGAGGACTCACTGGCCCAACTCAAGTTGAAGATGGGCATCAGTTGACACCAGGCCCATGAGGCGGGTGCAGCGCAGGAGCTTCCTCAAGACGCTCTTCGCCGGCTCGGTGACGCTGCCCTTCGCCTGCGCCGAGCGCCCCATCTGGCGGTATGACGGCAACGTTGAGGCGCGCTTCATCGACGCAGTATCGCCGGTGCGAGGTCACCTGTTGCGGCAGCCCGTCGATCCCGCACAATTCAACACAGCGATCGAGACCCATGTCGATGTCCTCGTCGTGGGCGGCGGCGTATCAGGGCTGGCCGCCTGCTGGAAGCTCCGACAGGCAGGTGTGGAGCGGCTGCTGTTGGTGGAACTGGCCGACAGACTGGGGGGTGACGCCGCCGCAGGCCAGGCGGACGATCTCGTATTTCCTCTGGGCGCTCACTACATCAATGTGCCGCCGGCGGAGGCGGACTGCGTGCACGAGGTCTTGTCCGATCTCGAGGTGATCACCGGGTACGATGCTGCGGGGCGCCCCGTGGTGAATCCCGATCACCTGTTGCGCTGGCCCGACGAGAGACTGTGGACCGACGGTGACTGGGTTGAGGGGCTCTCCCCCTTCGTTGACGCCGGGGGAGCCGAGATCGAGGACCTGCGTGCTTTCGAAGATGACATGCTGCGCTGGACCCTGCACCGAGGGCAGGACGGTCGTCGGGCCTTTGCCATGCCTCTGGCCTACAGTACGGCCGACGCGGGCGTGCGCGCATTGGACACTATGTCCATGGCCGAATACTCGCAGAAAAAAGGCTGGCGCAGTCCCCGACTTTCGTGGCTCATCGATCAGGCCTGCAAGGACGACTACGGCGGCCTCGCCGGGGACGTCTCCGCCTGGGCAGCGATCCACTACTTCGCCTGTCGCTTCTATGACCGTCGCTTGCGGGATGAGTACCCCTCTGACACGCTGACCTGGCCCAACGGCAACCAGTTCCTCGCCGACGGCCTGGCGCGCGCACTGACCATCGAAGAGCGCTGGTTGTCTACTGCGGTCGTCCGTCTCCGTGCCGAAGGCAGCGGAGTGGAGGCTCTGTGCATTCACGCCCCGACGGAAGAGCCGTTGCGGGTTCATGCCGGGGCCGTCGTCTACGCCGGCAAACTTCACGCCGCACCCTACGTCGTAGCTGACCTGCCTGCCACCCAACGGCAGGCCCTAGGAAAACTGAACTACGTTCCCTGGCTTGTGGCGGCAGTGCGCCTGTCGGCGAAGTTGGGCGATGCCGGTCTGGCGTGGGACAACGTGTTCATGGACAGCCCCTCCGTCGGCTATGTCTCGGCCCGGCATCAGAGCGCACCGAGTGCGCGCGGGGGCGAAGTCCTCGTCTACTACCTGCCCCTGCTCGGGGATCCGGCGACGGTGCGGCACGAACTGTTGAGCGCTGATCCACAGCGGTGGGCCCGGATGGTGATGACAGATCTGACGCGCGTCCATCCTCAGCTGCCGGAACTGGTGGAGGGGATCGACATCTGCCGCTGGGGTCACGGCATGGTGCGCCCGGAACCAGGGGTCATCTGGGGGCCGGAGGCTGAGTTGCGACGGCAGCCCTTTGGGGGCATTGCTTTCGCCTCCTGTGACGCAGGTGGACTGCCCCTTTTCGAGGAGGCCCTCTACGCCGGCATCGCGGCGGCTGAGCACTGCCTCGATGTGCTGGATGTGCCGTATACGACATCTCTTCATGGGAGGCCGTCCCATGGTTGAACCCAGACCCGAGACCGCACCCGAGACCGCACCTAGGTCTCTCACGAGCGCGGATCTCCGCGGCTTCTGGCGGGCGGCACTGCTGCTGGCTGCCATCTTCTCGGCGTCAGCGTGCGCCATCGTCTACGAGCTTCTCATCGGCAGCACCTCGGCGTACTTCCTTGGCGACAGCGTCCAGCAGTTCTCCGTCACCATCGGTATCTTCCTCGCCTCCATGGGCCTCGGCGCCTGGTTGTCGCGGGCTGTCGTCGACCGCCTGCTGGAACGCTTTATCCTTTTCGAGCTATGGTTGGCGGCTGTCGGTGGCAGCTCGGTGCCGGTGCTCTACTTCGCATACCTGTACAGTGGCCAATTTCGCTATGTGATGATTCTTCTCATCATCGCCGTAGGCGCTCTCGTCGGCCTGGAACTGCCGCTGCTCACGCGCATGCTGCAGCACTACGGTGGGCTGCGCACGGTGCTCTCCAATGTGCTCTCCATCGACTATCTGGGGTCGCTGCTGGCAGCCCTGCTCTTTCCCTATGTCCTGCTGCCTCTGCTGGGCGCTTTCAACACTTCTCTCGCTGCCGGGCTGCTCAACGTCGGCGTGGGCCTCGTGTTGCTCCGCAGCTTCTGGTCGGAGCTTGCGCCCGGACCGCGACGCAGGCTGCTGGGGCTGGGTGGCGCCGTTGCCTGTGGCCTGGGCCTGACCCTTGCGTTCGCCGAGCCACTGCGCGAACACCTGGAAAGTGATCTTTATACGGACCGGATCATCTACAGCGAACACTCTCAGTACCAACAGATCGTGCTGACCCAGTGGCAGGATGAGCTCAGGCTCTATCTGGACCGGCATCTGCAATTCTCTTCCGCCGACGAGTACCGCTATCACGAGTCCCTGGTCCATCCGGCCATGGCCATGGCCCATCACCCCCAGCGGGTGCTGCTCATCGGCGGGGGCGACGGCCTGTCGGTGCGGGAGATCCTGCGCCACAACAATGTCGAGCGCGTCGATGTGGTGGACCTGGATCGGGCGATCACAGATCTGGCCCGACGAGATGTGCGCCTGACACGCCTGAACGACAACGCCCTGAGTCGTCCACCAGTCCGTATCTTCAACGAGGACGGCTTCACCTTCCTTGAGCGCGCGCACGAGGCCTACGGTGTCATCATCATCGACCTGCCGGATCCGCGCGACGAGGCCCTGTCCAAGCTGTACTCCGTGGAGGCCTACCGGCTGTGTGCCCGTCATCTGTCGCCCGGAGGCGTGGTGGTCACACAAGCCACAAGTCCGTACTATGCAAGAGCGTCGTTCTGGAGCATTGCCGCCACGATGGCTGCAGCGGGGTTGAGAGTTGTACCTTATCACACCTTGGTGCCATCCTTTGGCGAGTGGGGTTTTGTCGCCGGCAGCAACAGCGTTCAAGATCCAACAGAAGTGAGATTCGACGTGCCGGACCTGCGTTACATGACACCGGAGCTTTTCCGACAAATGCAGAGCTTTCCCATCGATATGAGCCGTCCAGCCGATGCCGTCGTCAACCGGCTGGACCGACCCGTTCTGGCCCGACAGTACCGAGAAGACTGGAGCCGCTGGTAGCGGGAATGATGATCAACCTGGGCAAGAAGTGGTTTGGCAAGGGCAACGACTCCGACGAGGACAACCGCAACGTCGTCGACCTGAAGCTGGATGGGATGCTCGTCGGCGACCTCGTCGACTACGATCTGAAGACCTGGGAGGTCACCAGTCGCTGTGTCTACGACTATGACGGCTTTCCAACCCAGGAGTGGCAGCTGACCGCCGGTGATGATGTGCGCTTTCTCGAGCGCGCCGAAGATGACGGGCGGACCGAGTGGACGCTGACGAGTGGTATCGATATCGGCGACATCCAGGAGGACGTCACCGGCGCCATCGGTGCCGACGAAGACCCCTCCGACGTCATCCACTTCGGAGCACGGGCGTACGAGGCGGTGGAGTCCGACTCGGGACTGCAGTTCGACGTTCAGCCAAGCGGAACGACGGACGAGGATGCGGGGAAAGAGTTTGTCATCTGGAGCTATGAGGCCGAAGACGGGCGGGTACTTTTCCTCGTGCAGTGGGGGGAACGGCGGTTCACCGCCTACGAAGGCGAGTCCGTCAAAGAGTATTCCTTCACCGACATTCTACCCGGAGGCGAGCGGTGAACTACGCCCGAGTTGCCCTGCTGGCCCTGGTTGTCACAACCGCCTGTGGCCGTGCACCCGATCCGGTGCAGCAGGTCGCCCGCGATCTGGAACGCTATCCAGAGTATGCCATCGTCATCGAAGATCTGAAGATGGAAGAGGCCTTCTTCCCCGACTACTTCCTGCAACTGCGCATCACGACAAGCGCCGGTCAGCGCGTCGCCGGCAAGGACACAATGATCTTCGAGGAGCGGGTCACGGAGTGGCAGGAGGTGACGGAAGAAGTCTTTGCCAGGTATGAGCACTACCTGGGCATGGTCGTTGCCAGCAAGATGCTCGATGGCAAGCGCTCGACGCCCAACCAGGCCCACCCGGCAGGATATCAGTACGTGGGCAACTCTCAGTACGGATCATGGGGGGGCGGCGGCTTCTGGCAGTTCTACGGCCAGTACGCCTTCATGAGCAGCATGCTCGGCGGTCACCGGGTTGGACGTGGTGACTACGACGACTATCGGCGCAATCGCGAGCGCGGCCGTCCGCACTATGGCCCCGTCACTCAGGGGAAACAGACCTTCGGCACCGCCGGTACCCAGACCCAGAAAACCAAGCCAGCGTTCTACCAGCGGTACCGTCAGCGTACAGCCAGTGGACGGGGCTTCACTTCGCGGACCAACAGTCGCAGCGGCGGCACCAGCCGGTTCGGCAAGTGACCCGAAACGGTCCCCGCGACCTAGGAAGGTAGACCAGTGGAAGACACGCTATTGATGCCCATGGGCAGGGCAGCCGTATACCTGCTCGAGGCCTTCGCTCTGCTCGTCATCGCCAAGTGGGCCTACACCGGACTCTACCGGCGGGTGGACTTCAAGCAGCAGTTGTTCGACAAGGGCAATGTCGCTCTCGCCGTGTCGATGGCGGGTTACCTCTTTGGTATCGTCATCGCCATGGGTGGCGTGCTTTCCGGGCCCTCTGCCGGATGGCTCGCCGATCTCCAGGCGTCCGGCCTTTTCGGTGTCATGACCATCGCCATGATGCTCGTCGCCAGCTGGCTCTGCGAGAAGATCCTGCTGCCCCGCTTCAACAACACCAAGGAGGTCGTCGAGGACCAGAACCTGGGTACGGCATTCGTCGAGGCCGGGGTCCACATCGCCAACGGTCTCATCCTGCTGGCCATTCAACAGGGCTCAGGCGAGTGGTGGGTGGGTGTCGTGTTCTGGGCCCTGGCGCAGGCCGTGCTCCTCGTCCTCGGACTGCTCTATGAGAAGGCCACGCCCCACAGTATTCACGAAGAACTCGAGCGCGACAACGCCGCCGTGGGGCTCGCCTTCGCAGGAGTACTCATCGGCATGGGCAACATCATCAGCCTCGCCGTCGCCGGTGACTTTGTCGGTTGGAAAGACAGTCTGATCACCTTTGGCGCTGATGTCGCTTTTGGCCTGGTCATCCTGCTGATCATCAAACGACTGACCGACGTCCTGCTGGCGCCCGGCGTCAGCCTTGCCGAGCAACAGACGCAGCAGACGCCGCGCATCGGTGCCGGTCTGCTCGAGGCATTCGGTTACGTGGGCGGCAGCATGCTGGTCGTCTGGGTCTTCTGAGAAGGGCGCCCAACCCGGGACAACGTGCTGCTCTGGCTACCTCTCCTGCGCGCATGGCGCCGAGTTTCTCATCGCCATTCGCTGGTGTGGATCTCGCTGCTGTCGGCGACTCTCATCGTCGTCGGAGGTGTACTGTTCTCCGTTCTGGAGGACCACACTCTCGGCGACGGTCTGTGGTGGGCAGTTGTCACGACGACGACCGTCGGCTACGGAGACCTGTTTCCGGTGTCCGTCTGGGGCCGGTTGGTAGGGGCTCTGCTCATGGTCCTCGGCATCGGCGTACTCGGCGGCTTCACAGCGGAGTTGGCGACCTCCATCCTTGAGCACCGGAGCAAGAAAGACAAGGGGATCAAGCCCGTGAAGACGAGTGGACACGTTCTGATCTGCGGCTGGAACGAGACTGGCGAAGACCTCGTCCACAACATTCTTGCCGACCGTCTGCAGGTGAATATCGTCGTGCTTGCGGACCTGCCGACGCACCCCATGCCGACCGCAGGCGAAGAGGGGCGGGTCGATTTTGTCAGTGGCGGAATCTCGGCAGATACGCTGGATCGCGTCTCCGCTCGAGACTGCTACGGAGCCGTGCTCCTGGGGAATCAGGACATCGAAGATGTAGCGGGCCGCGACGCCAAGACCTTGATCGGCGCGCTCACGGTCAAGAATTACCACTCAGATATCTACGTCTGCATCGAGCTCTACGATCCCGATTCGACCCAACATGCCGAAGTCTGTGGCGCTGACGAAATCGTCGTTGTGGGTGCCCTGTCCAGCGGGCTGCTGAGCCGGGCCGTCCTCGACCCGGGAAGTTCGCGGGCGATCTCGACCCTGGTGCGCATGGATGAGCAGTGCGAGATCTACCTCATCGCTTTGCCGGCCGATTGGCTCGGACGGCGTTTTGATGAGATGTTGCCGATCGCCAAAGCGACGCTCGACATGCTGCTCGTGGCAGTTGAACCGGCGGCGGGGAGCCTGGTGGTGAATCCCCCGAGCGACTACACCTTCGGTGCTGGCGACCGACTTGCCGTCATCGCCGAAGAACGCCCTGAAATCTGAAATCTTCATCCGAAATCTTCATCTGAGACCCTGATGCCCGAGATGATGGACACGCCGCGCCCGACACCTGTCAACGACCCGCCTCGTAGGGCTCTCGGTCGCCAGCTTCTCGTCGATCTCTACGGCTGTGATCGGGGATTGCTCGACGATCTGGCCTATGTCCGCCAGCATTTGATGGCCGCCGCCGAGCACGCCGGTGCGACCATCATCGACGCCCATTTTCACAGCTTTTCGCCGTGCGGAGTGACCGGTACCGTGTCGATCCAGGAGAGCCACCTGTCGATCCACACCTGGCCCGAGCATCTGTACGCCGCTGTTGACATCTTCACCTGCGGCGACGCCGTTGACCCCTGGCGCGCCTACGAGACTCTCAAGGCCGCATTTGCCGCCGACAAGGGCTCTGCCGTGGAAATCCACCGAGGGCGCCCCGATCTGCAGTAGTCTTCAAGCCACTGCAGGTCGGCGCCATACCGAGCCCGCGGCAACAGGTTGCCGAATTGCGCATCACCGGCGACTGGGGCGAGCAGGATCGTCCCGACAGGGCAACGTCCAGGGCCGTGTAGTCGGTACCAGACAGGTTTTTTGCAGCGCGGACAGCGCCCACCCATAGCCCTTTCCCACCCTCCCCGGCCACACGCAAGACGGCCGGGACGGCAGCCCGACCCCCTCCAGATACGGCGACCACCGAAGCCCCTGGGGGCTCAGCAGCAGCGACCTGGTACCGTCAGCCCACGGCCTCCCATAGCGGGTCGGTTGAACCTCTTCGATCATGCCTCGGCGTTGACACAGTCGGATGACCCGCCTGGCCGTAGTCTCCACGAACTGTCGAAGCGCTGTACAAAAGTGACGGCGCCACAGGGGCCCATTGTGGTACGCCTGGCGTGGCTTCGTCAAGGCCACCGGATCGCTATCGACCAACACACAGGTGTCGACTCAAGGCAGCGGCGGGCGGCGATGTTTCCTTGATTAGGCCATGTATTCCGCAGTAGACCGGAGCACGAATCCTGTGAGCGACGCATTCCTCGAAGGCAGACGATGCAGATGAACAAACCAAGAAACGGCCTGCGAGCCGTGCTCCCGCGGGCGCTGCGGGAGGGCGCGAGAGCGCTCCTGCTCTGGGGTGCCCTGCTTCCGTCGGCGACCGCCGGAGAGCCGTCGCCCCCGAGCTCGCAGGACCCCTTCCCGCCACTGAACCTCGCCTTTCGCGAGGCCTACGCCGACCTGCGTGCCGATGTCCTGGCCCGGACCACACCCGTCATCATCTACAGCGGTGACTCCCTCGCCCTCCTCCGTGACGGGCAGCGCACGACGGCGGTGGCCGCTGGACAGCTCTATCACGACCTGAAGACGGTCGCCCACATTCCCCTGGCCCTCTACGCCCTCCTCCTGCCAGAGGCCGACCACGACCTCGGCGTGGCGACCCGGTCCCGGTTGCTCGAGTACCGCGCCCTCGTGCTGCGGGCGCGGGACTCCTCGGCGTCGGGACGCCTGTTCAGCGAGGTGCAGCGGCAGCGACAGCTGCGGCTCATCGATCGGTCGCAGGCGTTCATGCAGCAGGTCAGCACCGCCGGGCGGGTGTCGACGGCGCAACTGCGCGGGTTCGCGCACCGGCAATCAGAGGATGTCGTAGCCAACACCGACGAGGCGGCCCGGAGCCAGATCGACACGCTCGACGCGGCGATGAGCGCCTGGCTGCAGGACCTGTCCCCCGAGGAGCGCGCCGCCCTTCGTGTCGTCGTCCGTGTAACCCACATGGCCCGCACGGGGAACATTGTACATCAGTACTTCGCGTCGGTACTCGGCGTGCCCCTTGACGACCGCCTCGGCGATGACGAGGTCTGCGCCCGACTGGTCCGCGCCGAGTCCGTCGCCGACGAGCACGAAGCCCTGAATCTCCTCGGCAGCCACCTCATCGATGTCGACGCGATCGGCCTCTTCTTCGGCGACGACCTACCGCTGCACCGCGACATCCTCGCCGATCCGGCGACACGGATCCTCGAACCGCGCGGCTCCGCATCCGTCGAGCGGGGGGAGCCGCCCCAATGAGTCGCAGTCCG
>CALFPI010000552.1 GCA_937919035.1 uncultured Gemmatimonadaceae bacterium | reverse complement strand
AACGTCGCGCACTTGTTCGCGGGACAATTTCGCTGGCCGCTTGCCGCCGACGTCGAAGGTTTCTTCGCCGGCGCTGTCGTCGAGCTCAATCTCGACCGACAGCAGGCGACGTTTCTCGCCGCGGTGTACACCAACCACTTTGCCCGCACCAGGAGAGGTGAAGCGAATTCCGGGTCGGCGCTTGTCTTCGAACAACAACTGCCCGAGGCGAACGGAATCGCCTTCCTGGACAGCCATCGTCGGCCGAAGGTCGTGAAAGTCGGACCCAACGAGGGCGACACGGCTCACGGGCCGGGCGTCCTCTATGACCTGCTGGCAATCGCCGGTAATCGGCAGGTCGAGGCCCTTCTTGATCGTGAAAGACCGCCTCTCACCCATCCTGGGGGTTCTCACTCATCGTTCGGGTGGACACAGCGTGGTAGACTCACGACCTGCCGATGCAGATACGGACGTACGGCCAGAACTGTGAGTCGGGGTTGTGAAGAAGGGGCCCGGATGCCCGCTGCGTTGACTGACAAGGCTGAAGATTGGCGTCATTACGGCACCCGAAGGTGACCTGTTGGCGCCGGAACAGCCAGCGCGGACGAGGGAAGGCCCGACGTATCAATTGCGGGCATTTTGTGACAACTCACCACTGCACGATTAGGTTACGGAGGTCTTGGAAGACTGTCAAGAACCGTGGAGAATGCAGGGAAACATATGATGAATCGACACGCAAAACAGCTGTGCGGCGGCCTTGTCCTAGGCATCCTCAGCCTGTCAGGGACGCGAGCGCATGCCTGGGACGGGGCGGAATCACTGCTCCTTCCGGAGGTCGTTGTCAGCGCCTCTCGCCTGGGGAGCGACATCGCCTCGGCAACGCATGATATGCTCATCATCGATGCTGAAGAGATCGCCCGGCTCGCTCCCGCATCCATCACCGAACTACTCGGATCTTTGCCGGGCATCGATCTCGGAACCCGCGGGCCGTGGGGCGTGCAGGCGGATCTGACCATCGATGGCTCCACCTTCAGCCAGGTTCTTATCCTGATAGATGGCGTACGGGTGAACGACCCGCAGACGGGACATCACAATCTGAATCTTGCCCTGGATCCTGCCGATCTGGAGCGCGTCGAAGTTCTGTATGGTGCCGGATCGGCGGTACACGGACCCGACGCCTTTGGCGGGGTGATCAACCTTGTACCCAAGTCGTCGGTGCAGCCCCGAGCCGATGTCGCCGCGCGCTGGGGAGCCAGCCTGGACGACGTTGCCAGTGGTGTCGCCAGTGACGCCTCGCTGCGCTGGGGTTGGCAACAGGACTGGGGCACCGCCTGGATCTCGGGTGGCAAGCGACGATCTGATGGCTACCGTGATGGCACCGACTTCGACGAGAACCGGGCCTACGCCCATGCGACACTTCCGATCCGCGGGGGACAGTTGTCCATGGACGCAGGGGTCCAGGACAAAGTCTTCGGCGCCCGTGACTTCTATGCTCCCTTTCCCTCTCGTGAGTGGACCACGGCGCAGTCGGGGTCGGTAACGTTCCGTAACGGCATATTTGGCAACGGCACCCTTGCAGTGCGTGGCTACGGCCGACGCCATCGGGATCGTTTTGTGCTGATCGCTGCCGACCCGGCAGTGTACGACAACCGCCATCGTTCGCTGCTGGCCGGGACGGAAGCGTTTGTTCGACTTCCCGTTGCCGGCGGTGACCTGGCCGTTGGTGGCGAGTGGGTACATGAGGGCATTCACAGCAACAACCTCGGCAACCGCAGCCGTCTGCGCGGCAGCCTGTTCGGCGAGTACGGCCGTGCACTTGGTGCGCGTTGGCGCCTGCTATCCGGCATGCGTATCGATCACCACGAAGACTATGGCTGGGAAGCATCCCCTTCATTGAGTGCGTCCCGTAGTCTTGGCACGGGACGCATCTTCCTATCGGCGGCACGCTCCTATCGGGCGCCGTCGTTCACCGAAACCTGGTACAGTGACCCCAACAACGTCGGCAACGAGGATCTCGGCGCCGAACGGGCCTGGCAGTTTGAAGCCGGCAGCAGCATGGCCATCGTCGGCACCAGATTGGACGGTGCGCTGTTCATGCGCCGCGAGAGCGATCTGATCGATTATGTTCGCCCTGTCGGCCAGCCCCCCTGGCAAGCAGAAAACCTGGGTGCAATGGAGACGATCGGCCTGCGCCTGCGCGCCCGTCGTCACTGGCGCCACGTACGAACCGCAGCTGGATTCACCTGGGTCGACAAGGAACAGACTCTGCGTTCGGGCCTTGAGTCCAAGTACGTGTTCACTCATCCTGTGCAGCAACTGACGGCGAGCCTCGGGCACGGATTGCCACTGGGGGCAACCGCCGACTGGCAGTTCGT
>CALFPI010000551.1 GCA_937919035.1 uncultured Gemmatimonadaceae bacterium | reverse complement strand
TCTTAGGCACCATGCCACTCACCCCACGTGCTTCCCGTTGGGCGGTGAGCGCTTTTCAAGAGCTCGCTCATGCCGAGGCGCGCGCCCACGATTGCGCTGTCGAGGAAGTGCATTTTCACGAGGTTGGCGGTCTCGATGCCATCGTCGATATCGTTGAGACGGGCAGCACGCTCGCTGCCAACAAGCTGCGGATTCTGGACGAGATCGGTCACTATGAGACCGTACTGCTGCAGAGCCCCACCGCCACCGATCCCGATCTGTGTGATCGCATCGTGCGCCGGCTGGAAGGCGTCGTCATCGCCCGCAGCTACTCCCTGCTCGAGTACAACATACCAGAGGCCCGACTGGTGTCGGCCGAAAAACTGACGCCAGGCTTTGAGTCGCCGACGGTCAGCAGGCTGGAAGAGGCGGGATGGTTCAGCGTGCGCGCCATGGTCCGGCGCAGTGACGTGATCGACACGATGGAGCAGTTGGAAGATCTCGGTGCCACAGCGATCCTGGAGACGGTGATCTCCAACTGCCGGCTCTGATCCCCAACTGCAACCTGTGGGACCCGACAATAAAAAACCCCGGTCTCTCAAGGGAGAGACCGGGGTTTTCAGTTTTCGGATAGCGACTCGCCGGTCAGGTCAGCTCTTCGACAAGGGGCGCCAGAAACTGATAGCGGGCAGGATGGCGCAGTTTGCCCAGGGCTCGTTCCTTGAGCTGACGGACGCGCTCGCGGGTCAGGCTCATCAACTCGCCGATCTGCTCCAGCGTCAGGGGCTCTTCTCCGTCCAGACCGTAGTAACAGCGAACGATGTAGCGTTCACGCTTGTCCAGCGCCGACAGGACATTGTCGATCTGCGCCCGTGAATCCTGATCCATGAGGTGATCGTCCGGACTGCCATTCGACTCGTCAGCAATCGTATTGAGCAGGCTCCGGTCGTCCCCTTCCTCAAAGGTGCGATCCAACGATGCCTCGGGGCGCCCTTTGAGCATGGTCTCCAGAATCTCAGATTCTGCGACACCCAGTTCCTCTGCGATCTCGGCCGTTGTTACGTCACGGTGATCGCCACCGAGGGCCTTCGTCACCTTCGTGATATCACGCAGCAGGCTCTGACGGGTCACCGGGACACGTACCGTTCGTGTCTGGTCAGTCAGGGTCTGCATGATCGACTGGCGAATCCACCAGACCGCGTAGGAAATGAATTTGAAGCCACGTGTGCCGTCAAAACGGTCTGCGGCCTTCATCAGCCCCATATTACCGGCACTGACCAGTTCGGCCATGCTCAGGCCACGATTCTGGAACTGCCGGGCAACGTCGACGACAAAGCGGAGATTCGCCTGCACGAGTTCGTCGCGGGCCTCCATGTCGCCTTTGGTGATACGGTCTGCGAGCAGCACCTCGCGCTCGCGAGACAATGGCTGAGAGTCTTCGATGTCGTGGAAATAACGCCGAAGAAGATCGGCGTCTTCGTCGATGTGGATGACCATAAGCTCCTGACTTTACAGGTACTTGAGGCTGATTGGGATCACCGGATTGTCGCCGCGATCAGATCGGCGGCCAGCAGTCGATCCCATAGAACATCCACAAACGCCACGAATTAGCAACACTTGTGTATGTCTAACTTGTCAGAAGCGGCAATACGGGCTCACGCAGCCATGTTCTGACGCAGGCGTCGTGAGAGAATCCGCATCATGCTGAAGGCGATCGAGGAATACCGCCGCAGGATACGCTCAAGATCGCCACGTTGCAGCGACAACAGCCGACATTCTCCAAGAGAAATCACCGAAGCAGAGCGAGGCTCATCGTCCAGCAGGGACATGTCTCCGAAGACCTGTTTGTCCATCAGCACGGCCACTCGCAGCCCCTCCCCGGCGGCGGCGGCGGCGGCGGCGTCGAGGCGGCGGACCTCCAGTTGCCCATTGACGACGATGTACATCTTATCGCCCAACGTGCCCTGTTCGATCACCGTTGTGCCGGCGGGCACCGACTCCTCCTGCACGGAGAGAGCAATATGATAGAGCTCTTCCAGGGGTAAGGCCGCAAAGAACGGCGACTCCTTGAGGAAAGTGATCTTCTCCATATTGGTCAGCGGCTGCTGGCCACGATCCTGCGTCTGTCTCGATTCCATGATTTCCGCGACCTCCTTCACAAAGTCAGGTGCATCCGACCGCATCCCCTCCAACGATTGCCTCGACTGGAGAGAGTGCGCCGTCCAGGCGCCGGCCAGTTGTGTCCATGGGTCGGGGGATTGCAGCACGCAAGCAAGCCCCACGCGAAGGTCCAACTCGTCACGCTCCCAACCGCTGATCCGTGCCGCGTGAACAAGGCGCTCTTCAGCATCATCGTTCAGCAGAGGCAGCAGGGGCTGCAGCAGCGCCCGGTTGCCGATGTTCTCGAGTAGTTCGATGGCGTTGTCCCTCGCCCCCGGCTGCTCATCGTTCATGCGCTCCACGAGATCTGCGACGACGCCGACATCACCCAGTTGGCCCAGCAGGCTGATAGCGCCGTCGCGCACCGTGCGGCTCTCGAGTTCAAGCTGATCGGACAACAGTCTGGCGGCAGTCTCTGGCCGATCCTGCAGCAGTGCCACGATGGTGACGTAGCGATTGGCCTCCACCAGACGACGACGACAGTCATCCAGCAGCACCGGGCCGACACTCTCATCTTCGGAACGGGCCAGCGACCGTATCAGACCGTCCCACTGCTTGGTTGGAGCCGACACGAGACCGGCGGCAAGGAAGGCCCCGTGACTGGGCGCCGCCGCCTCCAGACCGAGAACGGCGGCAGTGACGACATCAGGGTCCGGATCGGCCAGGGCTGCCACCAGAGCCACACATGCTTCGCGGCTGCCTAGTCCGCTCACCGCACGTACGGCGGCCTCACGTACAGCGGGGTGTGAGTGCTCCAAATGTTTCGTCACAGCAGCGAACCGGGCGACCAGGTGCAGACGGCGGATGACGTCGATGCCGGCACAGATTTCGTCAATGGCCTCGCTGTTGAGCAAGTGCTCCAGGATACGACTCCGACGATCGGTCGTGTCCTGGTCCTGCAGACTCGCAAGGATATAGAGATACTCCGCCTGCAACTCGGCATGGCGGTCCCCGGGTATCAGCCGTGGGCCGATTCCAGCGATCACCTGACGGCATAGATCTTCATGCATGGCTTGCGCGCCCCCCATCTCCACCGTTCGGGCAATGCCCCGGGCCGCACTCAGTCGAACCTCTTCATCTTCGTCGTCGAGCGCAGGCAATGCGCCGAGGACGACGCCATCCCCCCCGGCTCCAGCCAACGCCTTCCACGCCGAAGCGCGGATGCGTGGATTTTCGTGCACCACAAGGGGCGTGCATACTTCGGTGGCAACCTGTGGGTTGCTGCGCAGAATCTCGATGCCCATGTCGCGAACCCCATCGCTGCTGTGCAGCAGCAGGCCGCGGGGGATATCGGCGGAGGCAGCGACGATCTCGCGCATCGATTCCTTATCGGCAACGTCGACATTCTGCTCGCGTACGGCCTGCACCAGGACTTCGCGGTATCGTTGCCGCAGGCGCCAGCCGATGCCGACCATGGCCAGGCCGATCAGCAGAAGCACGGCGAACAGCTGCCAGAGCGTCAGCCATCCCTGGGCGTGCAGCAGCGTCAGGCCCGCGCCGAAAAGCCCTCCGACGAGCATGAAGCCGCCCTCCATGATCATGCGCGTACCGTCGCTGTTGCGTTCCGGTACGAGTTTCATCAGGACCTGATACGTGGGCGCG
>CALFPI010000550.1 GCA_937919035.1 uncultured Gemmatimonadaceae bacterium | reverse complement strand
AAACAACCACTTGTACAAGAAGACGCCGCTTCTTTATGAATTATTCAGGCTAGTACTCACCTGGATCCTCGGGTGCCGGCTGGGGGATCGGCGTGTGGGACTGCTGGCAGCTGCACTGCTGGCAGTGGCTACGCTATCGGTACAACAGGCGCACTACTACACGGTCGACAGCCTGTTCGCAACTGTTGCACTCCTTGGCGTGCTTCTGTGCCTGCGGGCACTCGAGCATGATCACTGGCGAGACTGGCTCGCTTCTGGCGTCATCGTCGGACTTGCGGCCGGTCTCCGCATCAATGGGCTGATCCTGATGGCCCCCGTACTCTGCGCTGCAGTCCTGGCAACACGCGGCACCACCGCGCAGGCACTGTCCCGTGGAACCCATCTGCGTCGCACGGTCGGGCGCTGTGCCCTGGCGGGCGGCACCGCACTGGCAGTTTTGCTCTGCCTGCAGCCCTACATGCTTCTGGATCCACAGCTTTACGTAGGCCACGGTGGTGTCGGCAACCTGCGCAATGCAGCCGCGATCGCCACGGGAGAGCTGCCTCGCATCTGGACCCTGTACGATTCAGCCCAGACACCCTACTGGTTTCACCTGACCAACCTGCTGCTACACGCAACAGGGCCAGGATTGCAGATCACCGGTCTGGCAGGACTGGTCTGGTTCGCCTTCAGGCGTCGTTCAGGCGATCTGATTTGCCTGGCTTTTGTCCTGACTTTCGTGCTGCTCATTGGCCGTCTCGAAGCGAAAAATATCCGCTATCTGACCCCGGTCATTCCCTTCCTTTGCATCTCTGCTGGGGCTCTGCTGGTGCGCGGCACGGAAGATGCCGGGAGAATTTGGCGGCGCCTTGCCCTGACCATGGTCATCATCTGCCTGGTCTCCGGCGCCCTCTACGCCGCCAGTTATGTGCGAGTCTTCGGGCAGACCGATCCACGCCTGGTCGCCCTGGATCACACGCGAGACCTCTTTGCGCCGGGTGCGCGTCTGGGCTATGAACAGACAGGGGTGCAGATGGTCGCGCTCACCAGCGGCGATGATTTCGTCTGGAAGCCGGACCCTCTGGGGCTGATGTTCAATCTCAATGCATTCCTGCTTGCGGCTGATAAGGTCCACATGGCCTACAGCTGGCTGGAAAGCGTCGACGGCGTTGTCATTGTTGACGTCGCCCGCGCCCGCCACTTCGCCGCAGTTGCCGCAGAGTATCCCGTTGAGGCCGGTTTCTACCAGCAGCTCTACGCCGGGCAAGCCGGCTTCGAGATCGTCGCCGATGTTGACCAGGGCCCCGGTCTTGGCCCATTGGCACTCAATTTTCGCTCTACGGACCCTTCTTTCGATGGTTTCGACCATCCGCGGGTAACGGTCCTGCGCCGTACGGACGCCGACCTGCAGAGGCTCTCCTCCGAGTGGATCTCGCGACTGCGTTTGGCCCCGACCTCTCTGGATACCGACCTGTTGTCTGCGTCGCGGGCGCTGCAGACGGGTGACATGGAGACAAGCAGACGATACCTCGATGCAGCAACACGCAACTGGCCCCAACACAAGCTCCCAACGCTGTTGCGCTGCGAACTGCTTCTGCGGGAAGGGCGTGTTGCAGAGTCAAACGAGTTGTGGAATCGGTTCTCCGATGAACTCGGACCCGAGGCAGGGCTTTTCTGGCAGCACGAGATCCTCGGGCTTGAGTTTGCGGGCAAGACGCTCAACCAACTCGGCGCCCATACCATCGGTGAGCGCTGTCTGGCGGCGGCGACGACTCTGCGCAACTGACACCTGCTGGTTTCGTGCTCCACCATCGATCCACGAAGTCGAGAGCCCGCTGGAAGATGATGCCGTTGGAAGCACCATGGGAGGATGGTCCCCAGCTGGCGAATTCACCCAAGCGGCCACCGTTCCACCGACGATGATAGCCTATGTTCATGGCTGTAAGACGAATAAGTGAACCCAATGGCGTCCCGCGCCCCGGCCCTGCAGAGGATCCTCCGTGTTGAAGGCGATATTCAGCAAAGCACGCACGCCGGTACAGCTGTTTCTCATCAGTTTCAGCATCCTGTTTCTGGAAATGGCGGCAATTCGGTGGCTGAATTCGACCGTCATGATCCTCGCCTACTTCAACAACCTCATTCTGCTGTCCTGCTTTTTTGGCCTGGGATTGGGTTGCCTTCTGGCGCACCGGCGATTCGATCTGATCCGGTTCTTCGCCCCCGCGTTGCTGGTGCTCGTGCTGGTGGTCATCCTGCTGCAGCAGTTTGGCATCAACATCAGCTACACCGAGGATGTCGTATTCGCCGGCAACCCCGACTACTACGAGATCGGCGCCCTGTGGGTCTCGGCATCGGCCCTGACAGGTTTCTTTGTCAACGTCGCCTTCTTCGTCTTTCTCGGGCAGGAGCTTGGCAAGCAATTGCGTGCGGCGCCCGATCCCCTGGTCGCCTATGCATACGACATCGGCGGCAGCCTGGCCGGCGTGCTGGCCTACGGTGCGTTGGCCTGGTGCCAGACGCCACCACATCTGTGGTATGCCGTCGGGGCACTGATTCTTCTGATCTTCCTGCGGAGCCACCGTGTGTGGCTCGTCGTCAGCACCGGCATCATCGCCGTATCCGTATTCGCCATGCACTCGACCTACGACCAGGCCTCCTGGTCTCCCTACTACAAAGTCGAAGTCGGGCGCTACAGCAATCAGGACGACAAGACGCTGGGCTACCAGATTCTTGTCGACAACCTGCGAATTCAGGATGCCCTTGATTTCAGCCAGGATCTGTATGCCTCGCCGTTCCGCTCCTGGATACCGTACTACGAGCTGCCCTATCACCTGATCAAACCGAGGAAGGTGCTGATCCTGGGCGCAGGTGCGGGCAACGAGGCGGTTGTGGCTCTCGAGCAGGGCGCCGAGATCGTGCACGCCGTGGAGATCGATCCCGTGATTGCGTCCTTCGGTTTCGATCTTCACCCGTGGCTGCCCTATCTCAACGATCGCGTCACAGTCTTCGTGGACGATGCGCGCTCCTTCCTGTCTGCCACAGACGAGGAATACGACCTCATCATCATGTCGGCGCTGGACTCCCACAAGCAGATCGCCGGCATGTCGAGCCTCCGTCTGGAGAGTTTCGTCTACACCGTTGAGGGCTATCGCAAGATGAAGAGCCTGCTCTCCCCAGATGGCGTATTCTGCATGAACCTGGGGTCCACCCGTCCGTGGATGGGGGAGCGGACCTACTGGAGTCTGACGGAAGCCTTTGGCGAAGAGCCGAGGATTCTGCGATCGCTGAACAGCCCCTTCGAATCGGTTGCCTACGTGTACGCCGCCAACCACCGATTCGACAACGATCTGATGCCTGCTGCGGATCCTGTGACGGCCCTGCCGGGCCCCGCATCGCGGGAGGGTGTGATCCTGTCGACGGACAACTGGCCGCACCTGTATCTGGAGACCAACAGCATCCCGGGTCTCTATGTCGTAGTGCTGGGGAGCATGATGCTGCTGAGTCTGCTTCTGGTGATGGGTGTGGAGCCGGCCGCGCGCCGCCCCAACCTGCATTTCTTCTTTCTCGGCGCCGGATTCATGCTGCTGGAGACTCGAAGTGTCACGCAGATGGCTCTGCTCTTTGGCGCCACATGGAACGTCAACACGATCGTATTCGCATCGATTCTCCTGACAATCTTCGTCAGCAATTATCTGGTAATGAGAGACCGGCACCCGGCAACGAGTACTTCGTACGCACTGCTGGCCCTCACTCTGCTCGCCGGATACTTCCTGCCATTCGATGCCATTCTGGCGCTGCCGTCGTTGCTCCGCGTACTTGCTGCCGGGGTGGCGATAGGGCTGCCCATCATCTGGGCGTCGTTCATCTTCTCGATCTCCTTCCGACAGGAAACCCAGATCGGCAAAGTTTTCGGCTCGAACCTTCTGGGTGTCGTATTCGGCGGGTCTCTTGAGTACCTGAGCAACATCTGGGGACTGGACGCGCTCTACCTTGTAGCCATCGCTTTGTACGTTGCCTCGGCGGTGTCCATGCAGAGGCTTCGTCCACCCGTTGTTGTTGCCTGACGAGGCCCCCATGGCGCGGTCCCCTCTGCCTCTCCGTCCCGACCTCGAACAGTATCAGCAACAGGCGAAAGACCTGCTGCGTGCCGCCACGGCGGGTGATGCCGATGGGCTTGCGCGCATCAAGCAGCGTCACGCGCGTGATGGCGGTCCTGTACTGGCAGATGCGCAACGGGCCATCGCCGGCGAACATGGGATCAGCAGCTGGGAACGGTTCCTTCGGGTCATCGATCTGCTCGAACCATTCCGCACCGCGCTGTATCCGGGCAATGCCAACGTCATCCGAGCGCTTCTCGACGAAGCACCGGAACTGGCCGTCAGCGAACCATGGCCCAAGGCGCCCGGATACAAGCCGATTGAGGGCGTGGCCTCCGGTTGTGTCTGGCACCGCCCGCAACAAACCCGGGTTGCGGGAATGCTCATCGACGCCGGCGCCACCTGTCACATCACCATTGCTGCACGGGCAGGTCTGCTGGATTGCGTGCGACGGATGCTCGATGACGATCCGTCCCTGATCAACACAACCGACAAGGTGGGGCGGACCGCCATGTACCGTGCGGGCTGCGTGTATGGTCGGTTTGATGAGGGGGAAGCCATCGTTGACCTGCTGCGCGACGGCGGCGCCGACGTCGACTTCTACGTGGCCTGCACTTTCGGTTGGGTGTCGGAGGTTACAGCCATGCTGGCTGCGGACCCGTCGTGGGCGACGCGCCTGGATCCCGACGGTATGAATTGTCTGCACTGGGTGGTGCGGCATCGCCGCAGTGATGGTCCCGCCGGGCCGGTCGCGCTGCTGCAGTTGCTGCTGGCAGCGGGCGCCGATGTGCACGCGCGCAATCCACAGGAAGAACAGATGCAGCCCATCCATCACTGCGCCGAATGGGCAGCCTATACAGAGCAGGTAGATCTGCTGCTGGCACACGGTGCTGATATCAATTCTGCTGCCGGCAACGACTGGACCCCGCTCGATTATGCCATGGATCGCGGGCGCAAGGAGATGATCGGCCATCTGCAGGCAAAGGGCGGGCGCGTATCCGGCAAGCGGGACAACGCCTGAGGGCGAGGCGCCCCTCGCCGACCCATGGAGCGGCTCAGGCCCCGGGATCGACCTCCGATCAGAAAGCTTCGTACGGCGCGCAGTGCCTACCCCGCTCCACACACCCCTTCACGACCGGGTATCCATGATCCATGAACTGCCGGACCTGATCTGCACGTAGCGTTCCGTATTCAGTACCCACCTGCCATTGCCTCCTCGATTCGGTGTATCACGCTGCGCACAAAATCCCCATTGTAATTCCGTACAGAATTCATATCATCTGATCTGCCGAACTGGCCCAAGTCCTGCACCGCCGGAACGATCTGGCCCACAGCAGGCACACAGGTCCAGCGCCGCGCCGTCGAAGCTCTTCCGCTTCGTGAGCGCGGTTTTTTTCGTATGTGGACCATACCCCGGCCCGGAGCCGGAGAAAGACCGACGTGGCGCGGCATACCAAGATTTATGAACGGGCGACGTACTATGACATCGTTTTCGACCGGGACGTCAGCTCGCAGATCGAGTTTGCGCGGGCCGCCTACAAGCGGCACAACGGTGGCGAACTCAACTCCATTCTGGACATCTGCTGCGGCCCGGGATATCACGCCCGGGCAGGCGCTCGCGCCGGGATGCGCGCCGTCGGTCTCGATCTGCGACCGGAGATGATCGAATTTGCCGCCGACGCCGGCGCCCGGGACGGGGTCGACGTCGAATGGGTCGTGGGCGACATGTGTGACTTTGCCCTGTCGGCGCCGGTGGACGTCGCATTCTGCGTCTACGACGGCATCGACGCGCTGCTGACGCCGGAAGATCTGACGGCGCATTTCCGCGCCGTCGCTGCCAATCTTACCACACAGGGTCTTTACCTGATCGAGTGTATCCATCCCCGTGCCTGCTCCTACTTCCACTATGGCGTACACACGCATCGTGGACAACGCGACGGCACGGAGGTCGAGTTTGTTGTTGGCGCCAATCATCCCGTCTTCGATCCCATCACCGGCACGGCGCAGGTCCGTCTCGACCTGCACGTGCGCAAGAATGGCATCTTGACCACCTATACCGACGAAGCGTCCGAGCACATCTATTCGGCTCCGGAGATTCAGCTGATCGCCGATCGCAGTGGCAGTCTTGACGTCGTCGCCTGGCACGGCGAGATGGATCTCAACCAGCCCTTCGACAATGCACCAGAGGCGACAAGCATGCTCGTGTTGTTACAGAAGCGCGACTAACGCGGGTCGGGTTTCTGCCACTGGGGCTGGCTCACGGGCTGCAAGGGCAGGAAGATGCGGAAGCGGGCTTCATCCTCCTGATCCAGCCGGAAGTGTCCGCCAAGACTGGGACCTTCGCCCTGGCCACCAAAGAACTTCATGGAGCGCTCCACGAGTCGGCCCTGCCCCGGCGGCTCGCCGTCGTAGCGCCAACGGCCGGCGCTGAGGACGGGCTGCGGATTGTAGGAGACCTCGAATTCGGCAATCAGGTGTGTGCCCGACGCCAGGCCGAAGGTGGCGACGGCGCGGGTGATCTGGCCATCCCGCTTGCCCTCGATGGAGTAGTCGGACACGGCAAGGGGGGTCCAGGCATCGAGGGTCCGGACTTCCACTGCCGGTTGGTCGCTGCCGCTGCAGGCGACCAGCAGCAGTGCCAGCGCCAGGACTGGGACCAGGGTCCGGACCATGGTATGGGGTCTGCTGCTCATTGCCACCGTCGCCGGTATTTCTCGTCGCCTTCCAGTTCCATCATCTGCTCGTAGACGGCCTGCAGTGGCGCCAGGGCGCGCACGCCATCCTCGGCGTTGCACGATGGCTGACGATTTTCTCGAATGGCGTCGAAGAACTCACGGTTCTGCACGAGTACGCCGGATTCGGGATTCTGCGGCGTCTCGAAGAGGGTCTCGCCGGCGAAACGCACCGTGTTGCCTGCCAGTTCCAGCACGCCCTTCTCGCAGATGTAGCGGTTGCCGCTGGCCGTCTGCGGCGCGTTGTAGGACAGACTGATGGTGGCCATCGCCTCGTTGTCGAAACGCAGCACGAGGCTCACATCCATACAGGTGTCATTGAGTGCCATCTTCGGCGCCAATTCGCCGCGCACGCGCCGCACCGGCGCACCAATCGTCCATAGTGAAAAGTCGACGAGATGGCAGCCGTGGTGAAAGACGACGTCGTCCACCCAGCTGCGCCGGTAGCCGGTCCAGCCGACGTTTTCGTGACGGAAGGCGAAGCTGTAGGACTGCTGCTGGTAGATGCGGCCCGCCTTGCCGGAGGCGAGGAAGTCGTGGACGAAACGGCCCACATCATCGAAGCGGCGGGTGTGGGCGACCATGACGCTGCGGCCGACGTCGCGGGCGCGATCGGCAATGCCCTGTGCCTGGGAGAGAGACAGGGCCAGGGGGATCTCCACCAGTACGTGTTTGCCGGCGTCGAGGCAGGCCAGAGCCTGTTCGTAATGCAGCTCACTCGGCGAGGCGAGGATGACGGCGTCCAGTGCATCGTCACCGAGGGCTTCGTCCAGCGATGTTGTATTGCGTTCAAAGCCATGGCGGTGGGCAAATTCCCGCGTCGGCTCGGCCCGTCGCCCCATGACGGAAAGCAGACGTACACCGTCGATCTGTTTGCAGGCTTCGGCGTGGAATTCGGCAATGCCGCCGTAACCGACGAGACAACAACTGAGCGTGTCCATAACAGCCTCCAGAAACGACGGGGGACGATCGGGTGCTCAACTTCGGGGCATCGGCGGCCACAGACAAGGGCGTGCCTGCGTGGCACACAGCACACGGCGTGTCCTGTCCGTCGACGCACGGGATGCGGATATTGCGCTACATCGACACCATTTCGAGTCAGAAAGATCAAGCCAGAGGGGGCGTCACCATGAATGCATTCACAGGAATGAACCTGGGCCTGGGGGCGCTGCCGCTGCTGTCCACGGCGCGCACCCGCTCCATCACTGCCGAGAATCCGACGGGCGCCAAGGGCAAGGGCGGCATGGCGATCCCCGATGCGACCGATCCGGATCTGCCGCACTCGCGCGCCGCCGAAAATCTGGGGCAGGGGTGGAAGGTGCGCCCCTTCCTGCAACCGAAGGCGGGAGAAACGGTGACGTTGATGGATGTCGACGGACCGGGGGTGATTCAGCATATCTGGATGGCGACGGAAGGTGACTGGCGCGGCAACGGCAGAGCCTGCGTGCTGCGCTTCTACTGGGATGAGGAGGAGACGCCCTCGGTGGAGGTGCCGATGACGGACTTCTTCGCCGTTGGCCATGACCTGTTTGCTCCGGTCAACTCGCTGGCGGTGATCGTCAACCCCGCTTCGGCCCTCAACTGTTTCTGGTCCATGCCCTTCCGCCGGCATGCGCGGATCACCTTCACCAACGAATCCGACAAAGACCTGACGCTGCTGGCCTATCAGATCACCTACGCCGAGACGGAGGTGGCGGACAACGCCGGATACTTCCACGCGCAGTGGCGCCGTGCCGTCACCGACAGGAGCCATCCCGACTATACGATCGTGGATGGCGTGCATGGACAGGGGTGTTACGTCGGCACGTTTCTGGCCTGGACGCAGTTGTCGGACGGCTGGTGCGGGGAAGGGGAGATCAAGTTTTTCATGGATGGGGACGATCCCTTTCCGACGATCTGCGGCACGGGCACGGAAGATTACTTCTGCGGCAGTTACGGCTTCCCTGAGGTCTACTCAACGGCCTATGCGGGCACCACTCTCAAACACCCGGGGGAGAATGGTCCGCCGAAGTGGAGCCTCTACCGCTGGCACATTCAGGACCCCATCTATTTCCAACAGGATCTGCGCGTGACCATTCAGGCTCTCGGTTGGTGGCCGGATCGCACGTATCAGCCGCTGGCAGAGGATATCGCATCCGTCGCCTACTGGTATCAGCAGGAGCCTCACGGAGCG
>CALFPI010000549.1 GCA_937919035.1 uncultured Gemmatimonadaceae bacterium | reverse complement strand
GTGCTGGAAATTTACTCCATGCGGCTAGCGCTTGAGCCGTTGGCGACACGGTTGTCGTCACCGGCCGTCTGAACATTCTGGCCGTCACCGGAAAAGTTCATGGCGTAGACGACGCGAGGATTGCCCTTGCTGTCGACGACCAGGTCGAGTGTCGAAAACCCGGAGGTCATCGACAGGTTCGGCGAGATCAGGTCGAAACGCAGAGACCCCGACACGGAAACCGTATCGAGAAACGTCAGACCCCCATTCAGACTCTTGGCGTAGACCACGCCATATACCGGCGTGGAAGTCGGCCTGGTAGCGTCAACAAGACCACGCTGCTGAATCCAGGCGCGGTGAATGATGCCGTTGCCATCCACTTCGACGGCCTGATCCATATACGGAGCAGTGGCGGGCGTCGTAAAGAACGGCCGACTGCGTTCTAGCTTCTGGAAATTACCAATCACCGGAAAATCGAAATTCGCCGGTGCGTTGAGGTCGACCTGTACGGTGACCTCTTTATCATTTACGAAGCTGACTGTGCTCGTACTGTCCGACACGGAAAATCCGGTCGGCGTATTGTTTTCGTAGACGGGCTGGGCATGCACTTGGCTGCCCAGAGCCGCACCGAAAACAACGAGCATTGCGCTGTAAATCTTGCGCCTAAAGCTCATAGTGTAACACTCCTTCCATGGACACAGCTTATGCGACTGAAAGCGAAGTAGCTTTAACCGGGTACAGTGATTTCCCTATCAGCTGCGAACCGGTCGCATTCCTATATGCCGGATATCCCTCCGCCCCCACGGAACAATCGGGAACTCCGGCTGAGCTGATCTTCTTGTGAGTTGTACTGACTGGTAGAATGACCTCCACAAATCGTTCAGGTGGTTGATGCTGTTCACTTCGTCATTGTACCGATACAGCGTGCTGGGGAACTGGGGTCCCGACTTCTCAGACATAGAGTGGCCGGATACCTTAATCCTGTTATCGGCATCAGATGATTTGAACTTCAGGACTATTTTTCCCGGTCCTGCCTCTGGAGGCCACTCCCCTCCCCAGGGGATGAGTCCATTCGGCACGACCGTGTTCCTTCCGGTAGCTGCGTCTGCGCCGCCAAGGAGGACCTGACAGTTCTTGGAGACTGTTGCCCAATTTCCCCCTTACAGCTATCTTCAACGGGTTCCGCCCCCTGCGTTACTCGTTTAGAAAGAGCTGTGGAGCCGACACCGAGGTGCCGGCTCCCGCTTCGCTTTTCAGACAAAGCTGTGTCCCGTGGCTGTGGGGATGTGCGGCCTGTGTCCGAACCACCGTGTATCGGGGGTGTGGTCGTCTTTCAGGTCACAAACAGTAATGGGACGAAACTTGTCGGTTGGACATTAGCAAGGCTTGTGCCACGTGTTTCCCACACGAGCACTGCTGACATAACTCGCTGTTATCGCAATAGTTAAAGAATCATGATCACCACTCCGTGAGAGTGGCCGGCCGGGAAATAACGTTTCTTCGGCCCGAGAAAAAGGGAGCTTCCTGTGCCAACACTCAAGTCATCAAAGAAGACCTTGCGCAAGGCGCTGCAGCGTCGTGTCCGCAACAAGGGTGTCATGTCTACCATGCGCGGTGCCATCCGGAAGGTCCGTGAAGCGGCGGACAGCGCGACAGCTCAGACGGCCCTCATGTCTGCCATCTCTATCATCGACCGGACTGTGCGCAAAGGTGTTCTGCACTCCAATACAGGATCACGCTATAAGTCGCGCCTGACGCTCCACGTGCAGAAGCTCGGTTGATTCCCGCGCGGTGAGTGCCGCTGCACTGCGATCCACCGCACCTGTAGCCACCAGTTTTGGATCCACCGGTTCTGGATCCACAGTTTTGAGAATTTTGTCTGGCAATGGCCCCTGCTCCCTGCGAGTAGGGGCCATTTCTGATTCTGTATGAAAGGCCGCATGGGTCGACACGCCGCCTGGCTCCTGCTGGGGCTGGCCCTGTTTTCCCATCTGCCTGCCCTGCAGGGGGCGGAGTTCCACTATGACGATGGGCATTCCCTCGTACGCAACCCGCACATCAGGGATCTGGCCAATCTACCGCGGTTCTTCCTCGATCCGTCGATGTTCAGCGAGAACCCGTCGGACGCCATGTACCGACCGGTTGTCCTTGTGGCGCACGCCGTAAGCCAGTCGCTCTTTCCCGACAGTCCCGCAGGCTTCCTGGCCCTGAACCTGGCCTTGCACGCTCTGGCAACACTGCTCCTCTACCACATCCTCTGTTGCCTCCTCGCAAAAGGCAGGAGCCTGTTCGGCGCTTCCCTGTTCGCGTTGCACCCCCTGCAGACCGAGGTGGTCAACTACGCCAGCGCCCGCTCCGAGTCCCTGGCGGCTGTAGGGATTCTGCTAGTTGTCTTCGCCTTCCTGCGTTACAGGGACTCCGGCAGCAACATCTGGCTCGCGGCATTGGCCGGGGGCCAGCTATTCGCCCTAGGCGCCAAGGAGACCGGTGTCGTTGCACCCCTTCTGTTACTTCTGATCGACCGTCTCATGCCCGGGAATCGAGCTCGCACAACTCGCCGGGCTCAGCTCATATCGACTGGGCTGGTTGCGGTATATCTGCTTGTTTATGCGAGTTTTAGGACGTATTCTACGGGACCCGGTCTGCGCTCATCGACGGCGCAACTGGCGACGCAGACCAAGGCCCTGCTGCACTACCTGAGGGGCATTGCTGTTCCCGTGGACTTGTCCGTCACACCGCAGTTTACCGAAAGCCAGTCGCTGCTGGACGCGGTTGTGATTCTCGCGGGCGCCGCCATCGCCAGTGGTGTGCTGCTCCTGTGGCAGAACCGACGCCGGCATCCGCAACTGGCAGTGGCAGCAGGCTGGTGGCTGATCTGCCTGTTGCCAACCCTGATCGTGCCGCTGAATGTGCTGGTGAATGACCATCGCCCGTATCTCGCCATGGGTGGCATGGCCATGGCTGCCGGCGTGATCGGTCCCCGGCGCCTTCCCGGGGCTGGCTTTCTCTCAGGCTTGGTTGCGTTGATCCTGATCTCGCTCTGCTGGCAACGTGCGTTCGCTTGGCAGACAGAGATCACACTGTGGCAGAATGCCGTTCGCGAGGGCCCCTCCGTGGCCGTCGCCCACCACAATCTGGCCTTTGCCTACCACCAGGGAGGCCAGATGTCGTTGGCACAATCGCACTATGAGCAGGCCATCGCCTTGAAGCCGGACTATGCTCGGCCACTGACGAACCTCGGAGCTCTGTATCGCGATGCGGGCAGACTCGACGAGGCGGAAGCGGTCCTGCTGCGCGCAACCCGGTCCGAGCCGGGCAGTGTGGAGACGCTGAACAATCTCGGGCTTGTCTACGCAGCACAGGGGCGGTTTGACCAGGCTGTGCGAGCCTATCAGGCTGCGCTGCAAGCAGATGCGGGGATTTCTGAGGTCTGGTACAATCTCGGATTGGCACAGCGGGACGCTGGGCAGACCGAGGATGCGCGACGGAGCCTGCAGCGAGCGCTACAGCTCGATCCTGGCATTCACAAGCGTTTGGGTCCCTCGCACCGCTGAGTCAGTCAACGACGGGACCGCTGAGCAGCTATTCGAATACCCGCGCGCTCAGATAGCGGAGCCCGCTGTCACAAAGAATCGTCACGACCTTCTGGCCGGGTTTCATTGTCGCCGCGATGCTGACAGCCAGATGTACGTTGCCTCCCGCCGAAATACCGACGAGCAGCCCTTCTTCTCGTGCCAGGCGACGCGCCATGGCAAAGGCATCGTCGTCAACGATCGTCCGCACCTCGTCGACAACGGACCGGTCCAGTGTATCTGGGACAAAACCCGCGCCGATCCCCTCGATGTAACTGATTCCAGGCTCCTGCCCTGAGAGGACGGCCGAGCCCGCCGGCTCACCGGCGATGATCCGAACGTGAGGGATCTTTTCTTTCAACGCCTTGCCCACCCCACTGATCGAGCCGCCTGTGCCGACGCCAGCAACAAAGGCGTCGATCTGCCCTTCCATCTGCTCCATGATCTCGAGCCCTGTGGTGCGTCGGTGTATATCCGGATTGGCGGGGTTCATAAACTGTTGAGGCAGAAAATAGCCCGGGTTGTCGCGCTTGAGTTCCATCGCCCTGTTGATGGCGCCACGCATGCCTTCGGCGGCCGGAGTCAACACGACCTCGGCGCCGTAGGCCTGCATCTGCAGGCGCCGCTCGCGGCTGGCTGTATCGAACATGGTCACAATGAGGCGGTAGCCCTTGACGGCGGCCACCATGGCCAGGCCGATCCCGGTGTTTCCGCTCGTGGGTTCGACAATCGTGCCCCCTGGAGCCAGGGC
>CALFPI010000548.1 GCA_937919035.1 uncultured Gemmatimonadaceae bacterium | reverse complement strand
CAAGCTGTTGCCGCTCGACGGCGACGACATCCTCTGCGGCTGCATTCCAGCCGAAATTCGGATGGTTCAGAAATACCAGAACTTCCGAACCGCTGGCGGCACCCATCTGCTGCGCCGCGGCAAGTGTCGCCTGCATCGCGCCTGCACTCGAGTGTGGATCGTGCTGGGGTGCGACAGCCTCTTTCGTGTTGAAGACATTGATCCAGTGCGTCTGGCTCCAGTCATCGACATTCCCCCACTTCGTCGTCACCTCCTCGCCGGTGATCACCAGGAAACGGCCTGCTTCTTCCACGAGGTGACGATACTCGGCCAACGGCTTGACGCGAACCTCCGACGTCTCCCCCTCCCGCCGCTCGACCCAGGCTGCGCCGAAACGGGCGACATACTTCTCCAACAGGCCCCCTTCCGCCATGGACCGCCCCGATCCCCGGGCGGGGTCCTGACTCACCCATTTGTCGCCGATCTGATGCCGATCGTGCTCGGTGAAGGCGATAAAATCGTATCCCTGGGTCTTGAACCAGTCCGCGATCATTTCCGGAAAGTCGTGCCCATCCGTCCAGTACGAGTGCATGTGCAGGTTGCCTTTGTACCACGCCATGATCGTCGTCAGTCCGTTTCAGCGGGGAATTGTCGCAGCACGTCCTCATCGATCTCGACGCCCCAGCCAGGGCCGTCAGGCACCTCGATGTGGCCGTCCACAGCTTCCGGCAGGCCACGAAGCACAGGGGGGCGTGCCGCCGGTTGTCGGGGATACTCGAGCATGCCGAAGTTTGGTGTACACGCCGCCAGATGCACGCCGACCAACGTCGAGATCGGGCCATTCGGATTGTGCGGCATTACCTGGGCGCCGTAGATCTCGGCGAAGGCGGCGATCTTGCGCCCCTCCCAGAAGCCGCCGCAGTGGCACAGATCGGGCTGCACATAGGCCAGTGCCCCGGATTCCAGCAGAGGGCGGAAGTCGGCGCGACTGTAGCAGCGCTCGCCGGCGGCAATAGGGATGGGCGTGGCGGCGGCAACACGGGCGATCTCGGCGGGGTTGTCGGGCGAGCAGGGCTCCTCGAAGAAAAACGGCGCATCACCAACAACGGCGGCAGCAAAACGGATGGCCGCCGCCGCGCTCAGCCGACCGTGGCCCTCGATCAGGATCTCACCATCGACGCCCATCACCTCACGCGTGGCGTGCACACGATCGACAGCGACGCGCAATTCGGGTCCATCAAGTTGCTGCACAGCCAGGCCAAGGGGATCGAACTTGACCGCCGAAAAGCCGAGAGCCACCGCGTCGCGGGCTGAAGCAGCGAAGTCTTCCGGTGCATCGTCGCCGAAACGGGTATGGGTGTAGAGCCGGACTCGATCGCGGACCTTGCCACCCACCAGTTCGTACACCGGTACACCGAGCCGTTTGCCCTTGAGGTCCCACAGCGCCTGCTCGACAGCACTGACGGCACTTGTGTGGATCGGGCCCCCACGCCAGAACGCGCCGTTGCGCAACGTCTGATAGGTCGCCTCGATTCGCGTCGGGTCGGTGCCCACAAGCTGCATGCGCCGCACCGCGTGGGCGACGGTGGCGGGATGGCAGTCGGAGGCGATCTCACCCACCCCGGCCAGACCATCGTCGGTGCGCACGACGACGAGATACCCCAGCGTGCCGTGCCCCTGCGGAGCCACGGGAATCGTCTGCACGGTAGCGATTTTCATTTCTGTCAGTCCTTATGATCGGCAGCTTTCAGATCCTCTGCGCCGGCGAGTCTGCCCACAAGTTTGGTCGGATCATGAATCAGCACAGGCAGGTGCTGCGGACAGATCCACAGCCGTTCGCCCTGGTACTCCAGAGCGATCAACGGCGTGACAGTGGAATCCTGATCACAGGCAAGGCATTTCGGTTTGCTCGGCTCCTGACTCATTGTCTCTCTGTTCTCCCGGTTACGTGCGCACAGCCAGTTCCGCTGCCAGATCAAAGTATCGCTTGATCCCCTCCGGGGGGACATTCCAGGGGATGTGATTGCCAATACACATCATGTAGCCCCCGGTCATCTTCGACGTTTCCACCATGGACTGCACCATGTGGCGGATCTCCGCTGGATCGTTGCGGGTCAGCACCCGGTTGTCTCCCTCTCCGGCGAGAAACGGGTTGTCGTAACGTCGGGCGATCCCCTTGTAATCGGTGTACGGTTCACTGATGATGCCACGGGCGCCACAGGCCATGACATCGTCGGCAAACTCAGTCATGTTGCCATCGGACATGAAGATGACCTGCTTGCCGGCATCACGCAGGATGCCCCAGAACTCCTCGTAGCGGGGAAAGATGTACTTGTGCATCCACGCCGGGGAGCAGACCGGCCCGCGGCTGTTGACGATGTCGTCGTGACAGACAACGAAATTCACCGGCAGCCGCGCAAAGGTGCGAAAGACCCGCCGATTGATCTCGGCGAACTCATCCATGATGCGCTCGAAACGAGGGTCCAGACAGCACTCCAGAAACAGCTCCCAGCCGAAGGTCAGCAGGGGCCACATGAACATGGTGTTGTAAAAACCGGTGGAGATGGACGAGCCCGCCGGTCCCTGCTCGCCGGCGTCACTGGCGTAGCGTCCCCGGTAGCGCTGATAGATGATCTCTTCCGTGGAGAAGTCGGCCCGCTCGACAACCTCCATGTCGGAAAAGTCACCATGTTCCAGGGGGCTGAAGGCGAAGACATCCGCCGTCGAGTGAAAGACGGCCTCGCCGTGTTCCCAGCTGCCGCTTTCCCCTTCCCCCCAACGCACGGTGTGCCGCTGCGCATTCGAGCTCTCTCCCTGCAGATCCATCGTCGGCCGGGGGCGCGCCGCGTCGGTCTCTGCAATCGCGAGATTTATCTGTGGATACAGCTCGCGCAGCCGCAGCCGGCAGAGGCGGGGATGCTCGTAGTAGTCGATCCCCGTGAGATAGGTTTCGGCATCGGGACACGACCAGTGCTCCCAGTGTGGAATGGGGCTGGGTCCGTGCCCCATGAAGCTGAGGTAGCGAGGATCCGCCCCCTGCACCACGTTCGCATCGATCACTGCCATCCTCCTCTGGTGCCGTCACGCTTTTCGGCAAAGGGCAGCAGCCCTATGGATAGATCTGATTTGCTGCCGGGGTATGGTCGATGATCTGATCCGTGTGGCCATCACGAACCTTGCGACACCAGTCTGCATCGCTGAGCAAAGGCCGACCGATGGCGACCAGATCAAATTCCTCCTGGTCGAAACGTCGCAACAACTCGTGCGCACTCTCCGGGCCGGTGCCACAGAATGGACCGGTCGCCAGTCCGATATTGCCTACCGTGATCGTTGGCGCATCCGTGATCTTACGAGTCCAGCCCGCCAGATTCAGATCGGAGTCAGCAAACTCCGGCAGCCAGAAGCGGCGGGTGCTGGCGTGGAAGATGTCGACGCCGGCCTCCTTCAGCGGCACCAGGGTCTGTTCGAGTTCCTGTGGGGTGTGAAACTGGCGGGTTTCCAGATCACGCACCGTCCACTGCGAGAAGCGCAGGGCCAGAGGATACGCAGGACCCACCTGCAGACGAATTTCCCGCACAAGATCACAGACGTATTCGACACGCCCGGCACGCAGAAAGCTATCGAGCAGATAGCCGTGTGCTGCGTGTAACTCCAGACCGTCGAAAGCCGCTGCCTTTGTCGCGATGGCACCGCTGACGAAAGCGTCGAACATGTCCTGTTCCTGCTGCGCGTCAGCCTTTGGTACGACTTCCACGCCGTCCTCCAGCAGCGGCATCGCGGCGATGCCCGGGCGCGCAATGGGCCCCTGATGCCACAGCTGAATGAAGATGCGCGCCCGCTCCTGCTGTACCGCGGCCACCACCGGCTGCCAGGCGGAAATGGTAGCGGCGTTGATCGCGGGGATGTCGTCGTCGGGCGAGGCCAGGGGGTGGTCCACAAGACTGCCCTCGGTCACGATCAGGCCAACACCACCGGCCGCCCGTCGCCGGTAGTACTCGGCGACGGTGCTCGTCGGCACGTTGCCGGGGGATTGTTTCCGTGTCATGGGCGCCATGACCCAGCGATTGGGCAGGGCCAGCCCGGGCATATCGTAGGGCTCGAAGAGCGCGTCCAGCATCTACTGATTCTCCTTGATGGGTGCCTCGAAGGGCGTTGCCATATGCACGGGGCCGGCGCGGACCGTCCTATACATGGCGGTGTGTGCGGTAGTAGTCGATGAGAGCATTCGTCGAGCCGTCATGCGCGACAACGGGCGCATCGCTGTCCAGTTCGGCCAGAATGGTCGTGGCCAGCTTCTTGCCCAGTTCGACCCCCCACTGA
>CALFPI010000547.1 GCA_937919035.1 uncultured Gemmatimonadaceae bacterium | reverse complement strand
GTTGTTGACAAGAATATCGATGCCGCCGAATTCTGCCACGCCCCGTTGCACCATGGCCTGCACGGAGCTTTGTGCGGCAACGTCGGTGTGCACGAACAACGCCCTGCCGCCGTTGGCGATGAGATCACGACAGCTGTCCTGGCCCGTTGCGCTATCGATTTCGGCGATGATGACGGCAGCACCCTCACGGGCAAATCGCTGGGCGATGCGACGACCAATCCCACGTCCGCTACCGGTGACGACGGCGACCTTATCCTGCAGAAGCATTCCAACCTCTTTCCGGTGACCGGAGTCTGAAGGCATGTTGAAAACCAGTGGCTACCCGGGGGGTCCCGTACTCCACCATCTCACGGAAATGCCAACAGCCGAGCGCTTGCGGCTGCACGGACATGGCCAGGTATCACCAACAGACCCGGTCGTGTCTGGCACTCGCTGCACGGCGCGGCTCCGTTTCGAGATCGGTGCAACGTCGATCCCCGTGGGCGGCAAACTGCGCGTCGTCTGGACCTGGCCCCTGGACTGGGGCAATCTGCAGACAGACGACCCGAAAGGCGAGGGTTATCTCGATGTCGCTGCCAGTCGTGCGGGCGTCAGGCTCAAGGCAACGTACGGCTTCCGCGGCGACCTGATCCCGTGGAACCACCAGATGGAGATGGAAGTCATCGAGGGTTGCCTGGAGGCCGGCGACCACGCCGACTTCATCTGCGGCGCCGGCTCGTGTGCAGAGCTCGGCTGGCGGGTGCCGACATTTGCCGTGGCGGACGCCGAATTCCTCTTCCTCATCAATCCGGAGGGTCGGGATCAGTGGCTGCAACTGCCACCGGTGCCCGCTATTGCCATCGTTGCCGGCGAGCCGGCGCGGGCCGTCATCGTTGCCCCATCCGAGGGTATGCCCGGGGAGGATCTTCTCGTCACGGTGCGTGTCGAGGATGCCTGGGGCAATCCACTGCGCACGGGTCCCGAACCCGAATTGACGGCGCTCTCAGGCGAGAGCCAGAGCCAAAGCACGCTGCGTCCCGCCAACGGTCAGCCCGCCTGGCACTTCGATGTCAGCTTTGCGGCGCCGGGCACCCAGCTGTTGCAGGTGTCGCTGCCTGGCACCGAGATACAGGCGGTGAGCAATCCCATCCGCATCGATACGCGCTATCCAAGGCATCGGCTGTTCTGGGGGGATGTACACGCCGGCCAGGGCGAACTCGGCTGCGGCATCGGCTCCATTCCACATCATTTCAACTTCCTGCGCCATGTGGCGGGGTTGCAGTTTGGCACGCACCAGGCCAATGATCACCACATCACGCTGGACATGTGGCAGTTGATGCGGCAGCAGTCGTTGGCCGCCAACGACGATGGTACCTTTGTCGCCTGGCTCGGCTGCGAGTGGAGTGCCTACACGCCTGCCGGCGGCGATCGCAACGTCATCTATCATGATGACGAGCCCCGCCTGCGACGCTCCGGACGGTTCTTCACCGAGGATGTCGCCGATCCCGAGCCCGATCTGGAGACGGCCACCGAGTTTCTCGCTGCCATGAAGCACGAGAACGTCTTGATCAACATGCACGCCGGTGGTCGCCCGACGAATCTCGATTTCCATGAGCCGAAGATCGAACGGCTCGCCGAGATCCATTCAACCCACGGCACGTCGGAATGGTTCTTCCTCGATGCCCTGGCGCGGGGCTACCGCGTCGGTGTCACCGCTGGTTCCGATGGTGTCGTCGGCCGCCCGGGCGCCGATCATCCCGGCAGCCGCCTGATTCGTAACGTCCGCAGCGGTATCACCGCCGTGTACGCCGAGGAACTCACCCAGGCCTCGCTCTACGAGGCGCTCCAGGCACGGCGCACGTACGCAACGACAGGTGAACGGATGTTGCTGCACGTCACCGTCGATGGGCAGCACATGGGCTCCGAACACGACACGGCCGGTGAACCCCTCATCGAATTGTCCGTCGAGGGCACGCAGGCCATTGAACGTGTGGACCTGCTGTGTGGCACCGAAGTGATCAGCAGTTGGAGCATTGCGCCCGCCGCCGCCGGCGAGCGACTGCGGCTGCTCTGGGGCGGCACCGAAAGTTGTGGCTCGGCGCCGGCACAACGCGCCTTCTGGGACGGTGAGTTGACCTTGCAGGACGGCAGTGTCCAGCATTTCGAGACCGTTGGCTTCTGCAGCCCGAACGATACCGTTCAGGCCCTGGCTCCGGGTCATCTGCAGTGGACGTCGGTCACAGCGGGCAACCGTATGGGTCTGCTGCTGGACCTGGAGGCCGACGACAAGACCGTGGGCCGCTTCCGCTCGGGCCCGGTAGAGTTCGACTTTCGCCTGGCACAGATCACGCGTGCGCCCCTCGTGGTGGATGCCGGCGGCTTCAGCCGTCACGTCATCCTGTCACGGGCGCCGGACCCGGAGGGACCGCGCCGCGTCGAGCTCAGCTTTCGTGATACCCGCCCCGCTACCGGTTCGTGCCCGTACTGGGTCCGCGTCGTGCAGATCGATCAGCATCAGGCCTGGAGCAGTCCCGTATATGTCACCCGCAGCTGACTGACGACCGCTCCGTCCTTCAGCGCACCTCGTAGCGTCTTACGGCGTCCTCATCCAGTTCCACGCCGAGACCCGGTCCCTCAGGCACGATGGCATAACCGTCCTGCAGCAAAGGTGCCGTGAGCAGGCTGTGCTCATGTACGAGATTGCCAATCATGTCACTGGCCAGCGTGCAGTTGGGCACAGCGGCAGAAGCGTGGATGCGATAGGCATCGTAGATCCCCAGATCGACATTCGATGCCTGCCACACAGGGATATCGACGGCGGCGGCGATGCGCGCCATGTCGAGGAAACCCCAGTCTGACAGCGATACGTTGATGCCGTTCACCGCCTGACGGCTGACGGCCTCGATCACCTGTTGGGCGTTCTGCAGATGCATGGCAACAAAGACGGACGTCTCCTCCTTCAGCCGTCGGTACGCATCGAAGTCGCGCGGGAAGGGATCCTCGAAAACGATGTCGAGATCCTCGACACGCCGCGCCAGTTCCAGCGAATTCTCGAAGGTGTAGAAACGTTCCTTTGGATCGATGACGATGCGAATGCCCGGTGCCGCTTCCGTCATCGCCCGGAAACGGTCCTCGAGAGGATCCTCCAGCTTGCCCTTGGTCTTGATCCCGTGAAAGCCCAGTGCCGCCGCCCGACGCGCGGCAATAGCAGACACCTCGACACTGGTCGCATGCATCCAGTAGTCGACGAGGACTCGATCCTGCATCTTGCCACCGAAGATCCGGTAGAGCGGCACATCGTGTGCCTTGGCGATCAGATCCAGTAGCGCAATCGCCCAACCACCACCGGTCACCGATCGGGGTTCGAACTCGAGGGGGTCCTTGCCGATCCAGTCCGGCGGCTGATCCGCCTTCTCCCCGTAGTACGGTGTACTCATGCCGAGACCGACAACGCCTTCGTCGGTATGCAGGCGCAGCACGTCGTGCCGTCGCCGATCGAGATTCTCCGGGAAGGCGGGGCGCACGTGCCACTCCGCGTCTGTCGACAGGATGTTCGGCACAAAGGGTACCGATACAACGGTGCGTTCAAAACTGGTGATCTTCATTCACCCTTCCTTTACTTGTGGCATGCCTCTGGAAACTGACGACTGGGCCCACGAAGTCGGAGTGACGACATCCTCCTTCATGAACCAGATCACGGCGGACCCCGCCACGAGCGAATTCTCCGTCTTCGATCTGCCACGCATCATGCGTGATGAACTCGGCATGCGCATCATCGACCTCAACACCAACACCCTCGGGTCGCTGGAGATGGCCCACGTGGATCACTTCCGCAACGAAGTCGAGAAGGCGGGGTGCATCGTGACCAATCTCAAGCTGAACCAGTTTGACGTGGACATGAGCAGCCCCGACGCCGAGACCCGGTCACATGCCCTGGATGTCTACCGCAAGTCGGTCGACGTCGCCGCCATCCTCGGCGCCCGCTGGGTCCGCCCCCACCCCAGGCAGAACCGACCGGACATGGACCTGCACATCGCCGGCTATCGCGCTCTTGTCGAATATGCCAGCGTCAGGGGCCTCCAGGTCATCGTCGAGAACTACGGCTGGATGAGCACCGATGTCGACGGCACGCCCGAGCTGATCGCTGCCGTCGATCGCGACCTGCGCACAGGTCCGGACACAGGCAGCTGGGCCAGCAACGATGTCCGCTACCCGGGCCTGGAACGCATCTTTCCCCTTGCCGTTACCTGTGACTACAAGGCCTTTGTCCTCGGCGCCGACGGCGAGCACGAAGACTACGACCTGCACCGTTGCTTTGCCATCGGCAGGGACGCCGGCTTCCGCGGGCCCTGGTGCATCGAACACTGGAACAGCGACTGGCCTGCCCTGCGACGGGAACTGAAGTTTCTACGCGACCGTATCGGCGAATGGAGCCAGGCCGACTGAGTTCAGCCCGACTGAGATCCGTTCAACGGATTTTTGTCAGGCGTCGAAGTCGGGCAGAGCGTAGGACGGCGTGTTGGCGTAGCGCAGCAGGTCGAGTTCCAGTACCACTTGCGCCGCCGGTCCCAGATCGACGCGCAGATGTTTGCCATTGACGGGCACATGATCGGCATGGCCGTCCCGTTCCAGCCTGGCCCCGACGAAGCGGTGTTCACCAAAGGCACCGGATTGCAGCAGGACGGTGTGCCCTGCTACGGGATCCGTATTGACCAGCTGTACCCGCACACCCGTGTCCGTCACTTTGTCA
>CALFPI010000546.1 GCA_937919035.1 uncultured Gemmatimonadaceae bacterium | reverse complement strand
CCCGACGCCGTAGCGGATCAGTCGTCCCACAAAGGTGGCGACAACGAAGGGGAAGATGGGCACGGCGGCCACGCCGGCACAGAAGACAAAGAGCTTCGTGGGAATCGGCGGTGGCGCCAGCACGGCGAGAAATACCACCCAGGCGCCGCGGCGTTCCAGGCTGTCTCGGGTGCGGGCGATGGCATCGGCGGTAAACCGGCGGGCACCGGCCTCGCCGCTGCGTACGCCGACCCAGTAGAGGGCGAGACAACCGAGAACGGAACCGACGCAGGCAGCCATTACAAGGCTGACGGCGTAGGCTACCTCTGGTCGCAGGGAGGTGAGCAGGGCGACGACTACATCGGGGCCGCCACCGGTGGGTACACCTGAAGAATCAACCACGGACAAGGCGAAAAGACCGGTGATGCCACCTGAAAATGCGTACTGGCTGAGCCAGGCAATCCAATCCGTCATGTGATGGCGGACTCAGTCTCTGGGTGGCATGGATTCATACATCAGGATGTACGTCTCACCATGCCTTCCTACAACCCCATCCTGCATCGGCTCAACGGAGCCTGCGGTTGTGAGTTGCATCTCATTGATGGAACTTTGACGGGGCAACCCGCCGGTTGATCCCCTACAGACCATGGAGCCCTTCATGCGAGAGATGAGCCGAATTGCCGCAGCACAGACGGCGAACCGTACGATAGCCTTCCGTGTCGGGGGCCCGCAGGAAGCGCTGGCAAGGGTCCGGCACAACCTGGATGCATTGGTCGCCCTGGCGCACCAGGCCGCTGATGAGGGCTGCAACATTGTCGCCTTCCCCGAGGACTGTCTCGGAACGCTCGAATGGGAGGCAGGGCACTGGAAAGAGGTACACGCTCTGCTGGAACCGGCAGAGCGGCTGCTGCAGGATCGTTTCGCGCAGGTCGCGCGCGAGCGAGACATGGCGATCATCTACTGCAACGACCTGCTCGGCGACGTCGGCCAGGACAGCACGCGGCTTGTCTATAACACAGCGGTCCTCATGGGCGCCAATGGCACCGAACTGGGGCGTTATCACAAGGTCCAGCCCACACTGTCGGAACGGCATCGGGCGCTGGGTGATTGCTTTCCGGTCTTCGATGTGCCCCACATAGGCCCCGTGGGTATGTGTATCTGCTACGACATGGTCTTTCCGGAGACGACGCGGGCGCTGGCTCTGGGGGGGGCGGATCTCGTCTTCCACTGCACAATGGGTGGTGCCTCCTTTGGTGAAGGGGATGCCAGTCTTGCCGCTTTCCGTACACGTGCCGCCGACAACTTTCTCTACCTCGTGGTTGCCTTTCGTGGCGGCGGCAGTATGATCATCGGCCCCAGAGGCCAGATTCTGGCCGAAGCGGCAAACAGCGGCGACTGTATCGTTGCTGCCGATGTCGACCTGACGTCCGGTCGAGAGGCGGGAGACTCTCTGGGTGGCATGACGCAGGACTTTCGTGCCCGGCTGTTTCGCGAGCGCAATCCGGCGGCCTATCGGATTCTTACCGACGAACACCCGCCGGCGCTGGATCGCCTGCAGCACGTGCCCGTGCCGAGTGCGGCGGCAGCGGCGGCGTTGTTCGCCGAGGGTATCACCACCGGCTCCGAGCAGTTCTACGAGGCGGAACGCCTGGAACAGGCGGGGGAGATCAGCAAGGCACGGGAGATTTTCGCGGATCTGGGGGCACGCTTCGGTACGCTGTGGATGGGGACGGCGGCACGGGAACGTCTGACGCGGCTGGATGACAAGGGCTGAAGGGCCCGCCGGCGGCACTGGTGTCCATCCCGACGAGACCCAGGCGACGGGCCAGGCGACGGGCCAGGCGACGGCTCAGGCGACGGGTCAGGCGACGGGTCAGGCG
>CALFPI010000545.1 GCA_937919035.1 uncultured Gemmatimonadaceae bacterium | reverse complement strand
ATCTGCAAACGGACCCAGGGGAGTTCACGGACCTGTCCGCCACCGCTGAGCACGCCGACATTTGCCAGCGTTTGCAGGCGCTACTGGTACAGGAACTCTACGGCAGCGACGAAGCCTGGCTGCAAAACGGCAGCCTCGCAGGTCTGCCCGATGAAGGCACGTCGCCCCGTCCGGACCGCGGATTGTCGGGGCAACGTGGGCTTCATTGAACCGACGGGCGTCGGTTTCGTCAGGATTTCTTGATCGCGTGGCCGCCGAACTGGTTGCGCATCGCTGACAACATGCGGTCGGCGTAGCCCACTTCGTCGCGGGAGCGCAGCCGGGCAAGCAGGGAATGGGTGATGACCGGCGCCGGGACATCGAGTTCGATCGCCTCAGCCACGGTCCAGCGACCCTCGCCGCTGTCGGACACGAAGGGGGCGATGTCCTTGAGGTCCTGATCCTCCTTCAGCGCCTCCGCCGTCAGATCGAGAAGCCAGGAGCGGACGACGGATCCGTGTTGCCAGATCTCGGCGATCTGATGCAGATCGAGGCCGAATTCCGTCTTCTTCTTGAGGATCGCGAAGCCTTCGGCAAAGGCCTGCATCATGCCGTATTCGATGCCGTTGTGGATCATCTTCGTGAAGTGACCGGAGCCGGTGGGGCCGACGCGGCCCCAACCCAGTTCTGCGCCAGGCGCGAGAGTCGCAAAGATCGGACGCAGGTGTTCGACGGCGTCGACATCACCGCCGATCATCAGGCTGTAGCCCTCCTTCAGGCCCCAGACGCCGCCGCTCGTGCCCGAGTCGACGAAGTGCAGCCCTGCAGCGCTCAACTCGCGACCCCGACGCACGGTGTCCTTGTAGTTGCTGTTGCCGCCGTCGATCACGGTGTCACCGGGTGACAGCAGCCCGGCCAGTTCCTTTACCGTGTCCTCCGTCGGGGCGCCGGATGGCACCATGACCCAGACAGCCCGTGGTGCTGCCAACTGCTGGACCAGGTTGAGCAGCGAATCGGCACCCGTGGCACCACCGTTGGCGGCAGCGTGCACGGCGTCGGCACTGCGGTCAAAGACGACGAGATCGTGACCGCCCTGTATGAGCCGAGTTGTCATGTTGGCGCCCATGCGCCCCAGTCCGATCATTCCTAGTTGCATGATGTCTCTTTCGGTAGAGCCGGCTGGCAGCTGGCCGGCGGGTGATTGGGTCTGCATCAGGCCGGGCTCAATCGATGAGCCGGAACGGCTTGTGTAAGTGTCGGGGTCTGTCGGGCCCCGGTTGTTGACCCCGAGTGGGGTAGGTTGACCCCCTGAATGAGGGTTCTATCTTGTTCGGCCACGGTTTATGCCGCACCTGACCAGGTCCTGAGGAGATCCACGATGGCAGTCCTACCCGATGCTTGGCAGCGCGACTTCGATGTCTACGACCGGATCAGCAAGCTTGGCATCGACCTGAAGACAAAGGCCGAGGTTCTGTCTGCTCCCAAAGGGCGCCGTATCTGCTCCGCCACGATCACACCATCCGGCCTGGTCTTCACATCCGGCACAGGCGGCGGCCGTGGACCGGTTACAAATGACGATCATGACGTTGAGGAAGGCTACACTGCCGGCCGCCAGGCGGCAGAGAACCATATCCGCGCCCTGCATTGGGGGTTACATCCAGAAGGCACGCTCAACGATCTGTGGTATTGCGTCAAGTGCATCGGCATGGTCAACTCTGCCGGCGGCGGAGCGTTCTCAAAATCGCCGCGCGTCGTCGATGGTTACACCAAGCTGTTTCACGACATCTTCGGTGGCCCCCTGTCGGATCAGGCGACAGACGGAGAAGACTCATCACTTTCCGGATGGCATGCCCGCTCCGCCGTGGCCGGTTTCGATCTTCCCGGGCATGTCCGCATCGAGCCCGAAATGATTGTACAAATCGATCCGGAACTGGCCTTGAGAATCATCCGCACCCGCGGTCCACACGTGTAAGGGTGCATCGTGTCCATTCGGATCTATCAGGGCGACGGTGACATCTATCTGACGGGAGTCGGCACGCTCCCCTGTCTGCGCTGGTACTTGCAGGATGCGCGTTGGCGCTCAGAAATTGCCCCGCTTCCGGCTCAGGTCGATCGTGTCACCCCCGAACAGATCCCCGAGGATCTGCGGGAAGAACTGCTGGCCTTTGCCGCGCGCGCCGAAGCTATGGGGCCTGCAGCAACGCAGTTTGGCAATTGAGTGGCGTTACTGCCGTTGGCCGCGGTGCTTGCCTGGGACTGCTGGTGCTGGTGCTGGGCCTCTGCGCCTGTGGGGAGGGCGCTGAAGGCACTGCGCCCACCCCTGTAATTGAAGACAAGACCAGCGCTCTCATTGGTACCTGGCACACAATGGGCAACGACCCCGATCTGGGCGGGCAGGTTGACGTTCGTCTACATCTGCAGCAAGCCGGTGGTCTGCGCGTTGTCGAAACCCAGGTTGATGGCCCATTGAGCCTGAGCTTCCCCGGAACATGGTCGCTGTTGCACGACGAGTCGGATACGGATCTGCTGCAGCTGCGGGGCGCCTGGTTTGAGCCGGATGGAGCGATAGACGTGCGCTGTGAAATCCGTGACGATGTTCTGATCCTCACAGCTGCCGACGGGAATACCCAGAGTTGGCAGCGAGTCGCTGATGACGGCTAGGCCCAAGGATGTTTCTCTCAGGAATGGACCTTAGACCTCCAGAACCGAGTTGTGACCACCAAATGGACTTGGGCTGGTGCGGTCACATGATGGATCTTCGTGCCACTTGCCGTCGACGACGAACCGGTACTCATAGGTTCCGGTTGGCAGGTTCATCCAGGTCTTGAAGACATCGTCCTTGCCGCGCTTCAGCGGCCGGATGGTGGGATCCCAGTCATTGAACGTGCCGGCAACGCAGACCTCCTGTGCGCCGGGCGCGACAAGCTGGAAGTTTGCTCTTTTTTTTGTGATCGTGCTCTTTGCCACGGCATAAACTCCCGGGTGGTACGCAGTATTGATCCGCCATCTGGCGTGTGCAGCGAGAAGATACACGGGCGTTCTGGGACCCGCAACGAGACTTCACGGAAGGTGCCATGCGACTAACCAGCGTGCAGATTGAGTCCTATCGCCAGGATGGTGTCCTGCGCGTGGAGGGGGCCCTGGAGCCTGCGGATCTGCAGGGCGTGATCGACGAACTGACGATGGTCGTCGGCACACGTGCGCAGGCTCTGCACGCCGAAGGCAAACTCACCGATCTGCATCAGGACGCCCCCTTTGAGACTCGCCTTGGTCTGCTCTACGGCCAGTGTCCGGAGATCACGCGGGGTCTCGATATCATGCACTATCGTGGGGAGGCGGCTTTCCGCTTTCTGGGCAACAGCAACCTGCTCGACGTTCTTGAAGACCTGCTGGGGCCGGAGATCACCTGCAATCCCATCCAGCACGTGCGCGCCAAACCACCGGACCGTTTCGAGCCGAGCCTTGGGCCCTCTTTCCATATGGCGCCCTGGCATCAGGACGCGGGTGTGATGATGCCGGAGGCGGAGAACAGTGATGTGATTACCTGCTGGCTGCCTCTGGGTGACGCCACAGCCGAGATGGGTTGTATGGAAGTCCTGCCCGGACAAGTCGAAGCGGGATATCTGCGGCATCAGAAGGAAGGTGGGACGACGATTGTTCCCGGGCTCATGCCGGCTACGTCGCCACGCGTTATGGATTGTCGCAAGGGCGATATCGTGCTGATGAGCCGCTTCACGCCGCACCGCTCACGGCCGAATGTGTCGGATCTGTGCCGCTGGTCACTGGATCTACGCTACCAACCGACGGGCCAGCACACGGGGCGCACGGGGCATCCGGATTTTGTTGTGCGCTCGACACGGGACCCACAATCGGTGCTGACCAATCATGAAACCTGGTGCCGAATGTGGCTTGACGCGCAGGAGAATCCGCGCGGCGTCGTCGCCCATCGGGCCGAGTAAACGGGCCCGGCCTTTGGGCAGAGCTCGTTGCGAGCCATTATATTGAAGCGGTTGTCGTCGCCACTCTGTAGATGTGCAACCCAGTGTCGGAATAATAGTGAAGTGTCGCGCTACACGATCTTACGTCGGAATGTGATGAACGCCGAAGCAGCTGCTGATACCGCCGTCCTCGTCAGCGCCATCCTGATGCTGTTGGCGATTACTTCGAAGCTGGTCACCGCCAGTCTGGTGACCCGCTCAAAGGCGGCCTACACCAAGCTGGATGCGCGTCGGCGCGAGATCGTCGCCAAGGTGAAGGAGGTGCAACTCAAGCGCACCTCTGCCAGGGGCACTCTTGAGTTCTGGAATCGGAGACGTACCGAGACCTCGCAGAAAGTGCAGGAGGCGATCCGCGATTTAGAAAGCTACGAGGCTCAGTTCGGTTCGGAGGAATTGGACGAGGACGAGGGTGCCGCCATGGGTATGGACGTCGAACTGCTTGAGGCACCGGAAGACTCGGCCGGCGACGCAACAGTTCGTGCCGAGGCCGCTCTGACCACGGATGGCGAAGAGGAAGCTGATTCTGCTGGCGAAACTGACTCCGAACCTGGTCCGGACCCGCAGGCCGGGGAGGATGGCAACGACGATGCAGAATCATCCGGGGCAGCGTCCCGCTGAAGATCAGAAGAAGTTGCGGCGTGGGGCGCAACGGGTGTCTCGGCACAGTCCGGGGCGCCGTTTTTTTGTCTCTCCTG
>CALFPI010000544.1 GCA_937919035.1 uncultured Gemmatimonadaceae bacterium | reverse complement strand
ACCTCCCCGAGCAGGAGCGCATGGACGGTGCCGTCGATCTGTCCCGGCGGCTGCTGACCCTCTTGCGTGACATAGCCCCCGGGGCGATCCACGACGGCGACGAACTGGCAACACCACTGCAACGCCTGACCGCCATCGAGTTGATCGCGCCGGATGGCAGCACCCAGGCAATCGGTCGACCGCTGACACCCCTGCGGGACACGGTGCTGATGACGAACGCCCGGGGTGAACCCGGCGTCGGTCGCGAACTGGCGGCAGAGGTCGAGTCAGCAGACCGCATCGATCTGGTGTGTGCCTTCATCCGCTGGACGGGGATCCGCGAGATGCTGCCCGCCTTACGACGGCACGTCGAGGCGAAACGTGAGCTGCGGGTCATCACGACCGTTTACACGGGCACGACCGAGTTGCGGGCCCTGGAAGCACTGCAGGACTTGGGCGCCCAGGTGCGGATTTCCTACGACACGTCCAAAACACGGCTGCACGCCAAGGCGTGGCTCTTTCATCGCGCCAACGGCCACTCCACGGTCTACATCGGCTCATCGAACCTGACGTACCAGGCGCAGGTAACGGGGTTGGAATGGAACGTGCGGGCGGGGCAGCGGACCAACCCGGCACTGGTGGGCAAGTTTGAGGCCACCTTTGATTCGTACTGGGCGAATGCGCAGTTCGAGGGGCTCGACGCAGAGAAGTTTGCCAGTGCCGTGGAGCGAGTTGATACGTCGACCATCGATTTCACGCCTTTTGACATCGAGCCGTATCCCTTTCAACGACAGATGCTCGAGCAACTGCAGGTCGAGCGCTCCCGCGGCCGGAATCACAACCTTGTTGTTGCTGCAACGGGCACGGGCAAGACCATTCTTGCAGGTCTGGATTACCGAACACTGCGCGAGACGATGCCCCGCACTCGTCTGCTCTTCATCGCGCACCGACGGGAGATCCTCGAACAGAGTCGGGCGACCTTCCGCCACATCCTGCGGGATGGCGCCTTCGGCGAACTGTGGCTCGCCGGCCAGCGGCCACGAGACTGGGAGCATGTCTTTGCCTCCATCCAGACGCTGCATCGCAGCGAACTGACGAGTGTTGCCGCTGATCACTTCGATATCGTCATCGTCGACGAGATCCATCACGCTGCGGCCAACACCTACGAAGCCGTCCTCGAGCATCTGCAGCCCAAGTTCCTGCTGGGCCTGACGGCGACGCCGGAACGGGCCGATGAGAAAGACATTCTGCGATGGTTTGGCGGACGCATCGCTGTGGAGTTGCGGCTGTGGGATGCCCTCGAGCAGGAGCTGCTGTCGCCGTTCCACTACTTCGGTATTCACGATGGTACCGACTTGCGGTCCGTTACATGGCGACGCGGGCGAGGCTACGACACCGATGAAGTGACCCGCATCTACACCGCTGATGACAGGTGGGCGGCTCAGGTGCTGCAGGCGGTGCAGGGCAAGATGGGTGACCCGAAACGCATGCGCGCCCTCGGGTTCTGCGTCAGTATTGCCCATGCGCGGTTCATGGCGCAGAAGTTCGAGCAAGCTGGACTGCGGGCCGTTGCAGTGACGGCCGACACGCCACCGGCCCAGCGGGATGCTGCGCTGCAGGGCCTGCGGGATGGAACGATCCAGGTGTTGTTCACCGTGGACCTGTTCAACGAAGGCGTGGACGTGCCGGCCATCGACGCCGTGCTCATGTTGCGCCCCACGGAGAGCGCCACCGTGTTCCTGCAGCAGCTTGGACGGGGTCTGCGGCGCACGGCGGGGAAAGATGTGCTGACCGTGCTCGACTTCGTCGGTCAGCAACGGGCGGAGTTCCGTTTTGATCTGCGCTACCGTCGACTGCTCGGACGCAGCCGGAAAGAGCTTGAGGCCGATATTGAGCAAGGCTTCCCATACTTGCCGGCGGGTTGCCACCTGGAGCTGGACGCCGTGGCGAGCCGGATCGTGCTGGACAACATCAAGGCATCTCTGCCGTCGACCTGGCGCCGCCGTGTGGCGGAACTGCGGGAGCTGGGCGACGTACCCCTCTGCACGTATCTGGTGGAGACGGACCTTGAAGTGGAGGACCTCTACCGCAACAACCATTACTGGACCGAGTTGAGGCGAGCGGCAGGTCACGTTGCGGCGGACGCGCCAGCGGACGAGGCGAAGCTTGGGCGGGGGATCGGTCGGTTGCTGCATATCGACGACGAGGAGCGGCTCGGATTTCTGCGCGAACTGACAGCGTCAGGCCCAGGCCCAGGTTCGGTGCGGGCGGCCGATCTCGATCCGCGGACCGCGCGACAACTGCACATGGCTTTGCTCACGATCCTCAGTCCAAGGCGGGGAGATTATGCCTCACTGCAGGAAGGGGTGGATGCACTGTGGGCACAACCTGAACTGATCGCTGAGTGGTCGCAGGCGCTGGCGGCGCTGGACGACCGCATCGTCCACCTGCAACAGCCGCTACCCGTACTGGATGCCGTGCCCCTGCAAGTCCATGCGCACTACGCGCGGGATGAAGTCCTGGCAGCCTTCGCAATCTCCACACTCATGGCGCCACACCCGTTACAGGCGGGTGTGTACTGGCACGAGGCGACGCAGACCGATCTGCTCTTTGTCACCCTGCAGAAGACGGACAAGGAGTTCTCGCCGACGACACGCTACAAGGACTACGCCATCAGCGAACGGCTGTTTCACTGGGAGAGCCAGTCAGCCACGTCGACGAGCAGTGTGACCGGGCAACGCTATCTGGGACAACAGCAGGGCGGGACGCGGGTGCTTCTCTTCGTGCGCACCAGCAAGAGCGACGGCATGGGCCGGACGCTACCCTATTTCTGCGCCGGCTTTGCCAACTACGTCCGTCACGCCGCCGATCGGCCGATCGCGATCACCTGGGAACTGGAGAGTGCGTTGCCGGGGGACAGGTTTGTTGAATACCGGGCGGCTGTGGCCTGAACAAAGCGTTGAGGCGTTGGACAAGGAAAGGTGAGGTGAAGGATGAGGGCAGGGTTCCTACAGCAGATGCA
>CALFPI010000543.1 GCA_937919035.1 uncultured Gemmatimonadaceae bacterium | reverse complement strand
GCTCCGGCGGATCTGCTGAATCTGCCATTCAGCACCGACGGCAGGCTGCTGCAGGTGGCCACCCATGGGGGGGCCATTTTCCGTCGCACGCTGCTGGCGTGCAGCCTGATCGCGCTCGCTCTGGTCACATCGACTTTCATGCTGACACGGTATCGGGGGTTTTCGCTCAGCAGACGCAGCCTTGTCGTCAGCGCCTTCGTTCTGGTGACGCTGTTGATGACGCTGCCCCGGCTCATGCCGGACAGAAATGAGCCGATCCACCCCATGGCAACGGTGACGGTTGGCACGCCGGCGACGGCGATGGCACTCGACGGCGACCGTGCCTATGTGCTGAAGGGGGACAGCCTGCTGGTTCTGGATATCACCACCGGTCTGCCACCGAGCATCCTCTACCGTGTGGAGCACACGCCGGAGTGGTCCCTGCATCAACTCCGTCTGGTCGATGGTTTTGCCTGCGCGCTGGGGCGTCGGCGAGGCGCGGGGGAAGGCAACCTTTCGATTCGTTGTTTCGACTGCCGCGGCACGGGTGCCCCCGAACCATCGGGTAGTGTCGCCCTCGACGCCGACGGCGATATTCGCGAACGCTTCCAGGCCGGGCCCGATGGCACACCCCAGATTGGACAGTACATCCAGCTTCAGCGGTCGGGAGATGTGCTGCTTATCGGGGCCGTTGGTGCGACACGATCGGTGTTGACAGCCGTCAACGTGAACACGGAAGGGCAGCCCCATCTCAGCGACACGATGATGCTGGAGACATACGACTATCCGGCACAGATCTGGCAGGATGAGTTTTTCTATACCCGGGACAACTTCCTGGGCAAACATGCCATCAGCGTCGAGACGGAACCGGGCTTCGCCTACCTGGGATGGCACGGCGGCCTGCGGGTCATCGCTGTGTCACCGGCAGGTGGTCTGACGCAGGTGGGAACCATGGATACGGGGGATGAGGTCGAACACATGCGCTTCGGTGGGCGACAGGTGCAACTCTACAAAGACACGCTCTGGTTGGAGCGCACATGGCCGAAGGAAACTCTGGAGATCGATGTGAGTACGCCGTCGGCACCCCGCCTTGTCGCCGTGCATGAGGCCAACATGCGGCAGACCGGTCCCCGCGCTGAGGGATTCTACTACCGAAGTTATCGTGGGGTGCCGCTCTTCGACGTGGACGATCCGTGGCCACGAGTCGTGCCAACCCTGACGTTGCCGCGCAAGGGGGGACGCTGGGGGACGACGGCGGTGGAGCTGCGTGATGGCCTGGCCTATGCGCTCATGGATGATCAATTCGCTGTCTTCAGCCTTCCGGTGCGGGACTGAATCAACAGCCCCCTCTTGTCATCGCACAGAGGCTCACGCCATACTACTGCCCCAGAGTCGCCTCATCCTCTTTCCGGAGCAGCAGCATGAGTTGGCAGGAGTCCATCGACATTGCGCGGCAGGTTGGGCTGGATGTGCTGCAGCCCACGGCAGCGCAACTGGAGCACGGGCTGGAACTGCACCGGGACTGCCTCGTAGCCGAATCGTACAGCCTCGGTGTCCTTGCGCCGGTGGATGGCGACGCCATGGCGCGCGCCATGAACGCAGGGGCAGCGGACGCCGAACTGCAGATGCTCAGCGAGAGCATGCGCATGACGCGGTGGGGCTCCAGCGTTGAACTGCGGGCGGAATATCAGGCAGCCTGGGAGGCATCGGGTGTGGACTGCGCCTTCCAGAACGCAGGCGAAGAGGGCAACGACGCGCTGCGCATGCTGGGGCGGCTGGCCCACTATACTCATCTCACCGATCACATGCGGGACTTCGTCACCCGCGCAGCCTTCCCTGACGATGTCGAGCAGGCCCGGGCCGCGGGGCGCCGCAGCATCGTGCAGACCTGCAACGGCATCCCGCTTGCCGGCGAGGGTCTGACGGTGGAAGCAGACCTGCGCTACGTGCGTCTGTTCTTTGAGCTCGGCTGCCGCATGATGCACCTGACGTACAACCGCCGCAATCTGATCGGCGACGGTTGCGCCGAGCCCGGCAACGCCGGCCTGAGTGATTTTGGCCGTGCTGCCGTGGCGGAGCTGAATCGTCAGGGCGTCATCATCGATGTCGCCCATTCCGGTTGGCAGACATGCCTGGAGACGGCGCGCGCCTCTTCGGTGCCCATCCTCTCCAGCCACGCCACCTGCGATGCTCTGAACCACCATCATCGGGCCAAGCCCGACGATCTCATGAAGGCCATCGCCGCCACGGGCGGCACGGTGGGTATCACCAACGTGCCCGCGTTTCTCGGGGGGTCGGGTTGCATTGATGCCATGCTCGATCATCTGGATCATGCGATCCGTGTCGTTGGCGCCGAACACGTGACAATCGGGACCGATCGTCCCTACATCAGTGTGCAGGCCGCGGCAGAGGCAGCGAAGATCCCTGCGGGTCGACGCCAGCGCACCCGGTGGGACGCCCTGTGGTGGGAGAATGATCCCGTGCAGCAAGGCCGATGGAAACAGGAGCGTATGATGCAGAGTACAACGTGGACCAACTGGCCCCTGTTCACGGTGGGGCTTGTACAGCGCGGTCACAGCGATGACGACATTCGAGCCATCATCGGCGGCAACATTCTGCGCGTGGCACGGGATGCCTACGCCGCCCGGGAGATCTGATTCGATGCGATACAGCGTTGTCGTGCTGGCTGCGATGCTCTGCATCTCGGCCGTCGCGGCCCAGGAGGGTGGTGCACGCACGGCCTTTGCCGATCCGGTGCGATTTGCCAAGGCCATCGCCGCCTTTGAAGCGGCAGATGCGCAGATGCCACCGCCGGCGGGGGCTATTGTCTGTACGGGTAGTTCCAGCATGCGTGGCTGGCACCAGCGCCTCGCCACAGACCTGGCGCCGCTGACCGTGATCCCCCGTGGCTTTGGCGGCAGCAACTATTACGACCTGCTGCACTACGCCGACCGCGTTGTACTCGCCTATCAGCCGCGGGCGGTGCTGCTCTATGAGGGCGACAACGACGTTGCTGCCGGCATTCCGGCGGCGCAGATCCACGAGACGTTTCTGGCTCTTGTCGCCCGCCTGCGGGGCCGCCTGCCCGAACTTCGTATCTACGTCATCGGTGCCAAACCAAGCATCGCGCGCTGGCAGATGTGGCCGCAGATGGTCGAGGCCAATCGTCTCGTGCGCGCCGCCTGCGAAGCGGACCCTGCCATGACCTACATCGATGTGTCCCCCGGTATGCTGCAGGACGACGGCCTGCCTCGCCCCGAGATCTTTGTTACCGACAATCTGCACATGAACGATGCGGGCTATGATGCCTGGACGGCGGCGGTGGCACCGATCCTGCTGGCAGCGGAAGAGGCGTACGAAACCCAGGGGGACAGCGCTCATGAGTGACGACTACGAACGAGGGTTGGCTCAGTTCCGCGCTATGGTTGGGGTGGATCGCATGGATGCCCTTGTGGCGCGCTTTGCCGCTGTCTGTCCGGATTTTGAACGGGAAGTCGTGGCCGTCGTTGGCGGTCGCATCTGGACGCGGGAAGGCATTGATCTGAAGACGCGATCCCTGTGCAGCATCTGTGTGCTGGCAGCCCTGGGGCGTACGAACGCCCTGAGATTGAATTACGACATGGCCCTGAACAACGGCGCGAGCCTCGAAGAGATCTTTGAGGCGTTGTTTCAGGTGGCGGTGTATGCCGGCTTTCCCGCGATGTGGGATGCACTCGTCATGCTGGAGGAAGTCCTCGCCGCCCGCGAACCACAGGGGTAAACCGGCCCGTCTCTGCTCGGTCTGCCTCTCAAGCCGAGCAGAGGCATGCTCCTGTTGCGTATCTTTCCTGCGTGGCCAATCTGAATCCTCTGAGAAAAGTTCTGCGCAACCTGTCTCTGGCAGCGACGGGGATGACAGCTGTCATCCTCGCACTCGCCTCGCTGGAGGGTCTGGCATTCCTGCGTCCCATGCAGGGCCTGGCGATCATGATCATGTCGCTCTGCTGGGTTGGCTATGGTGGGGTGCGAACCATGACGGGCAGCAAACCACCGGGACGGACCATCGGTACCACCGAAGGTCCAGGCGAGGAACTGGTACAGAAGGCGTCGACCGCCAGTTTCGCTGCACTGGTGGGGTACGTTGCCGGCGACAAGGCGGAGGCCAGCTTTCTTGCGGCTGAGAAGGACTTCGCCACCTATCAGTACGGCAAAGCCGCTCGAAAATACGAGAGATCGGCCGAGCTGCGTGCAAGTCTGCCGGCATACCTCAACTGGGGCGCGTCGCTGATCAATGCATCACAGTTTGTGCAGGCCGATGAAGTGTTGACCATTGCCCTGCAACTGGCGGAGCGCCTCGACCGCCGAGAGTTTCGTGCCGCCTGCCTGGCGAATCTCGGCGTCGTCCACAGTCGACGGGGTCGTCTGGCTGAGGCACAGCAAGTGTGCGAGCAGGCGATGGACCTGTTCAAGATGGCTGGCGACGGCCGGGGCCAGGCGGACGTCATGCTGACGCTCGGCAATATTCTGGCCCACAAGGGCGAGCGGGATGCGGCACGCAAAGTCTTCGAGGCAGCTCTGAAACGGCAGGAAGCTGCGCGCAGCGACATGGGCCGGGCCAATGCCCTGGGCAATCTGGGCAATCTGTGTCTGCAGAACGGCGATCTTGCCGACGCCTCGACCCAGCATCGGGCGGCCCTGGCAATTCATGAGCAAACGGGCAATCCCGTGGGTCGCGCCAACGCTCTTACCAACATTGGCAATGTGCGTTTTCGCGAGCAGAAGTTCGATGAGGCGCGCAAAGCCTATACTGCGGCCCTTGAGATCTACCGGCAGATCGAGGTGCCCCTCGGCGAAGCGAGTTCGCTGGGCAATCTCGGCAACGTGTCGTTCCGTCAGGGCGACCACGAAGCCGCCCTCGATATGTACGAGCGTGGGCTGAGCATCCACACGCAGATCGGCAACCCCCATGGCCGGGCGACGGCGCTGACCAATCTGGGCAGCCTGCTGTCACGTATGAAGCGGCGGGATGAGGCTCTGGACGTGCTCTATGCCGCACGGAGCCTTTTCGTGGAACTCGGCGTGCACTCCCAGGGATCGGATGCTGTTGCAGATCTCATCGAACGACTCGGAGGGGATGGGCCCAAAGCTGGGCGCACAGAGGAAGCAGCGGTTGCTGATGCCGTCGACGGGACCCCAGCTGACAGCACCCTAGCTGACAGCACCCCCGCCGCCGCAATAACGCCCGACAAGGACGATGCTGAAGCGGACGTGCCCCGTGACGATCTGGCAGCAGCGGTCGCTCCTGACACGACGGAGTCCGCTACGACGGAGTCCGAGATCAAGGTATCTGACATCAGGGTGTCAGAAATCAGGGTATCTGGCGAGTTGGAGGAGACTATCGCCGAGGATGACGAGACGGACAAAGACACAACAGATGACAGAACATGAACGCCTGTGGCGGCGCACTGACAACAGAGCAGATACGGCTCTTTTGGCACAACGGTTACCTGAAGCTGGCCGCGATTACCGGTCGGGTGGTTCCTGTGCCGATGCCCGACGGCGGCCTGCGGTCATCGACCGTCTCATTTTCCACCGCATCGGCGAGAACCAGACGAATCGTACCCGTACCAGCATGACCCTCGGATATCGCAGCGTCGACGATCTGGCGGGTTTGACGGAAAAATCCGAACTGGTCTGTGGCGGGCGGGTGTACCGAGGCAACGATGGTGACCCTCAGCCAATGAGAAAGTGATCATGAGTTCATTTGAAGCCATCTTCGGATTGATCATGGGGGTCGTGAGTCTGCTTATCGCACTGGGTGTCGGGGTGCGCTGGATCCTGCGGACATGGAATCGCGAGGATGATGGCGAGAACATCCGTCCTTGACACTGTAGGCGGCGGCCCTGGTTCTTTGCCGTGTGGATGCGGGATTGCAGTTCATCTTTCAGTGAGGCCATACATGCACCTGCTCAGTCACTGACAGCAGAGAGATCAAGCTTGCATCTGCGGGCAAACAAGCCCGCACGTCACGCCAAATCATGGTTCGGTGTGCAGGCCTTCCCAGGCCCGCCGTTCTCTCTCTCTGCTGCAACCAGACTCTGAGAGGGACGGCGACTTCCGACGACGATGGTCATCCGCTACCCGGGTGGCCCTTTTTTTTGGCGAGATGGAGAATGAGCGGCACAGAGATCCTGTTCCACGACGTGAGTTTCCGTTATGAGGGCGCGCCAGACTCCCTGTTCGATTCGGTCAACATGCACGTCCCGACAGGCTGGTCGGGGATCGTCGGCGCCAACGGCGCGGGCAAGACGACGCTGATGCGACTGGCCACTGGCACCCTGACGCCCACGGATGGGCGAGTAGAGATCCCGGAGGGCGCTCTCTACTGCGCGCAGCGCACGGACGATGCCCCTCCCGGTCTGCAGCAGCTGCTGGCGGACATGGACGGCGACGCCTGGGAAATCCGTGGTCGCCTGGGTCTGGAAGAGGACTGGCCCGGGCGCTGGCACAGCCTCAGCCATGGTGAGCGCAAGAGGGCACAGATCGGTGTGGCGCTGTGGCGACGGCCCCCGGCGCTGGCCATCGATGAACCGACGAACCATCTCGATCGAGCGGCACAGAGCATGCTGGGCGAGGCTCTGCGCCGCTATGCAGGTGTCGGACTGCTGGTCAGCCACGATCGTGAACGGGACACGCTCGTGCACGACCGGGAGACGGCGACACGGGAGATGAAAAAACTGGAACGCGAGCAGATCCGTCGCCGGGAAGAAGCGTCCAGATCACAGGCGCGACGCTCGAAGAAAAACCTGGGTAAGGGTGACAACGACGAGCGCTTCAAACGCAACCTGGCGCGGGCCACCGGCAAGGATGGCCAGGCGGGCCGATTGCTCAATCAGCTGGGGGGACGCGTCCAGCAGGCCCGGTC
>CALFPI010000542.1 GCA_937919035.1 uncultured Gemmatimonadaceae bacterium | reverse complement strand
GCTCGAGGGCGGGTCTGCGTCTTCATGGACGCTGACGGACAGCATGATCCCGAGATGATCCTGCGTATCTATCGAGGTTGCATCGATCACGACATGGTCGTCGGTGCTCGCGATGGCCGATCCCAGGCAGGGTGGCACCGCCGTCTGGCCAATGGCTTGTACAACCAGCTGGCGACCTATGTCACAGGCCGTCGAATCGAGGATCTGACCTCTGGATTCCGTGCCATCCGGCGTGATGTTGCCCGCCGCTTTGTGGCCCTGCTACCCAATGGATTTTCCTATCCGACGACGATCACTCTCTGCGTGATTCGGGCAGGCTTCAGCGTGAAATACGAACCGATTACGACTGCCAGACGCAAGGGCAAAAGCAAGATCCGTCTGTTGGCAGATGGCACGAAATTTCTCATGGTGATTGCCAAAATCTGCATGTTGTTCGCACCGATGAAGATCTTTCTGCCTGTCAGTTTCTACCTGTTCCTCATGGGGCTTGGCTATTACGTGTTCACTTTCCTGACGGAGCATCGATTTACCAACATGTCGATGCTGTTGTTCACGACGTCCGTCATCATCTTCATGATGGGTCTGTTGGCTGAGCAGATCGCACAGATGCGCTTCGAGCGCACGGAAGACGAGTGAGTGCGATTCTGTTTCTTTGGCACCTACGTAGTAGGCGCAGGCTACCCGGTGAATCGCGTACTACATGCCGGCTTGCGGCGGGCCGGTCACACGGTAGACGTGTGCCACACCGAGGCCTGGGGTCCCTTCGTGCATCGCGCCCTGGGGACACGCAACCCACTGCGCCTCCTGGCACTGGCCTTCCGCCTGGCGCGCGCGTGGCTGGTTCTCTGGTGGCGCTTTCGCCGACTGGCGACGCCCCCCGATTGGATCATTGTCGGTTACCCGGGCTTTTTCGATGCGCATCTGGCACGCTGGCTAGCTCGAGGCACGCCCGTTGCTCTGGTCTCCTTCATTTCTCTGTACGACACCATCGTCGCCGATCGCGAAAAGGTCCGGCCCGACAGCGGCGCCGCCCGATTGTTGCGCCATGTTGATCGAGCTGCCTTTCAAGCGGCCGATGTCGTCCTCGTCGACACCGAAATTCAGGGGCGCTACTATGCGGACCTGTTCGGTCTCGACGTGGCTCGCTTTGTACGCTCCTTCGTGGGGGAGGACGATGTTGAGTTTCCCTATCGCCCGCACGCCCCGAGAGGCACCGAGCCGCTGCGCGTGCTGTTCTTCGGCACATATGTGCCACTGCATGGCATCGAGACGATCATTGACGCCGCCCACGAGTTGCGTTTCGAGGCGGACATCGAGCTTTGCCTCATCGGCAATGGGCAGATGTTTGCCGATATACGGCAGCGGGCGCAGGTCCTTGAGGTCACTGCCGAATTTATCACCGACTGGGTGGCTCCCGCGGTGTTGCTGGAGCGGATCGAGGCTTCCCACGTCTGTCTGGGCATCTTCGGTACGACGGCAAAGGCGGCCCGAGTGATCCCGTATAAAGTCTTTGATGCAGCCGCAGTAGGGCGAGCCATTGTCACAAGAGATTCTCCGGCGATTCGGGAGATGTTCACCGACGGAGTTTCCGCTCTGCTGTGTCCAGCCGGGGACGGGCCGGCGCTGGCTGCGGTACTGCGTCGGCTCCGTGATAACGAGGACCTTCGCCTGTCTCTGGCGCGGGCCGCACACGAAGCATACCTGCGCCAGGGGTGCCCGGAAGCGATTGGGCGTAGTCTCGCAGATATGTTGCCACCCAGGGCCAGGATCGGCACAACCGCATGAGTACGGATACGATACATCCTACGCCCTGGGGAGAGAGCGAGATCCGCGGCCCCGTACATCTGTTCCGCGAACGGATGTTGTTGCGTCAGTTCTGTGACCTCATGGGCGACAGTGGACGTGTCCTCGACGCCGGATGCGGTGGCGGTAGTCTGGCCATGGCCCTGCAGAAAGAGGGGTTCCGCATCGATGCCGTGGAACGTTCGTCTGAGTTTGTTGAAATGGTGCGACACAAGGCGGCACGGTATGGTTCGGAGAGTCGCATCGAGGTCCAGCAGGGCTCTGTGACCCACTTGCCCTTTGAAGCCGACGCCTTCGATGGGGCGGTTTGTGGCGAAGTTCTCGAGCATGTAACGCCTGCGGATGGTGGTGATG
>CALFPI010000541.1 GCA_937919035.1 uncultured Gemmatimonadaceae bacterium | reverse complement strand
GACGTGTACATCCTGGATGCCGAAACATTCACACGAGCGCAACACGGCGCTGGCATTGTGCGGCTGGTAGATATCCTCGAGCACGACCGTCAACCAGCGAGTGCGCCGCGACACCACAGTGTGCATGCGCTGCAGTCGATGTTCGGTGAGATGGGGGCCCAGATGCTCGATCAGCAACTCGCGCAGGCGTGGCTCCATAGGTCCGTCAGTGGCACCCGGAGCGAGGTCACTCAGAGCGACCGCATGGCGCGCCTTTTCAGATGGTGGGCTGCTCACGCGATATCGGCGCCGTTGGTTGCGGTGCACACGTAGACCTGCGGCGCGTGGCCCGTCCGTTGGCGGTAGTCTGTCGCCACCGACTGTACCAGGGCGGGCGCCGCCCCGATCTCGACCAGAGCCACAGCGCAGCCACCAAAACCTGCACCTGTCATGCGTGCGCCATAGCAACCGGTAACCTTGCGGGCGCATTCCACCATGACATCAAGGGCCTCGGAGGAAACCTCAAAGTCATCCCGCAGGCTCGCGTGGCTGGCGTTCATCAGTTCTCCCATACGCACCCCGTCGCCGGCAGCCAGAACGTCCGCCGCTTCGGTGGTTCGTTCATTTTCGGTGATGACATGGCGCGCGCGGCGCAGCGCCAGATCGTCGAGTTCGCCGGCACGTGCAGCCAGATCCTGCGATGTAACGTCGCGCAGTGCTGTGACCCCAAAGTGAGCCGACACACTCTCGCACTGACTGCGTCTCTCATTGTAGGCCGAATCCACCAGGCCCCGCCGTGTGCCCGTGTCGAGGACGGCCACCGCCGTACCTGCCGGCAGCGGCACATGACGGCCCACCAGCGTGCGACAGTCCAACAGCAGGGCATGATCCACACGCCCGGCGGCCGAGATCATCTGGTCCATGATGCCACAGTTGACGCCGACCCACTTGTTTTCGGCGCGTTGCCCCAGCAGAGCCATGGCCACCGGATCCCAGGTCAAGTCACTTACGTGGGCAAAGGCCCGCGCCGTTGCCAGTTCCAACGCCGCCGAAGATGACAGGCCGGCGCCGATGGGAACATCACCGGCAACGGCTCCCTCCCAGCCACACAACACATGGCCGGCATCCATCAGGGCCCAGGCCATGCCCTTGAGGTACTCCAGCCAGCCCTGCTGCAGCGTGCCTGCTGCCGGTGGCCCTGCAGCGCGCACCGCAGCCAGAGAAAACTCCCCCGTCTCGCCAACGTCGATGCCCTGCACCCGCACACTGCAGTCCCTCGTGGCACGCAGGGCGATCCACGCCGCGCGGTCGATGGCCATGGGCAGGACGAACCCATCGTTGTAGTCGGTATGCTCGCCGATGAGATTGACCCGCCCCGGTGCCCGCACTACGAGATCGGGCGGGGCGCCGAAGCGCTCGCTGAAAACGCGCCGCACTTCGACGCCGGGTCCTGGGGTGAACTGGTTCATTGCTGCTCCTTCACAAGAACCGAGCGCAGCTGTGCCGCCGCTGCCTCGGCGGTCAGATCCCGCTGGGCCTCCCCGAGCAGTTCATAGCCCACCATGAACTTGCGCACCGTCGCCGAGCGCAGCAGAGGCGGATAGAAGTGGGCATGCAACTGCCAACCTTCGACACCATCCATACGTGGCTTGCCGTGCCAACCCATTGAGTACGGGAAGGACGTATCGAAGAGGCCATCATAGCGGCGCAGGAGACGACGCAGAATCACCGCCAGATCCAGCCGCTCATCAGCTTGCAGATCCGGCAGATGAGCCACGCGAAAACGGGGCAGCAGCAACAACTCGAAAGGCCACACCGCCCAGAAGGGCACGACGGCGAGCCAGTTGTGGGTGCACTCGACGACCCGTGTGCCGCAATCGAATTCCACGTTGGCGTAGTCCAACAGCAAGGGATTGCCCTGCCGTGCGAAGTACTCAGCCTGGCTGACGTTCTCCTTGTGGACTTCGTTGGGCAGTGCATCGAGAGCCCACACCTGACCGTGGGGATGTGGGTTGGAACAACCCATGAGCTCGCCCTTGTTCTCGAAGACCTGAACCCAGCGGTAGCGCTGGCCCAGATCCTCGACCTGTTCGGCCCACACGTCGATGACGGCACGCACGTCGGCGACGTCCATTGCCGCCAGCGTCAGGTCGTGGCGTGGCGAAAAACACAGGACCCGACACTGCCCGGCCACCGGCGCCGCCTGCAACAACTCGTGGTTGGCTGGTAGGACGGCGGGATCCCCGGGCACCAACGCGGCGAAGTCGTTGTCAAAAACAAAGGTGCCCTCATACGGAGGATTCCGCTCGCCGCCCGCGCGCTCGTTCCCCGGACACAGGTAGCAGTTCGGCTCATGGGCTGGCCGGGCCTGGGGCGCCGGCGGCTCCTCGCGGCCCTGCCAGGGACGCTGCATGCGCTGGGGACTGACCTGCACCCACTCCCCTGTGAGCGGATTGCGGCGCCGGTGCGGAAGTTCTGTCAGCGATGGGATCAGGTGCTGGATTGAGTCGCTCATGATCTCTATTCTACACCATATGTGCGGACGGTTCACCCTGCATCATTCCACGGAGGACGTGGCCGAGCGCTTTGCTGTGGAGCAAACGCTGCTGGCGTTGCGGCCACGTTTCAATATCGCGCCGAGTCAGCCGGTGGCGGCCGTCATCCAGCGCGACAGTCGGGTCATGCAGGAATTGAAGTGGGGGCTCGTGCCCTCGTGGGCCCGCGATCCGGCCATCGGCAATCGTCTGATCAACGCCCGTGCCGAAACTCTGGCGGCCAAACCCGCCTTCCGTGCCGCCTTCGCCCACGGCCGCTGCCTGATTCCGGCGAGCGGCTACTTCGAGTGGCACCGTGCAGGCAAAGTGCGCACGCCGATGTTGGTGCGGCGCGCCGGCGGTGAGCCCTTCGCCATGGCCG
>CALFPI010000540.1 GCA_937919035.1 uncultured Gemmatimonadaceae bacterium | reverse complement strand
GCCACGCGAACCATCGGTGATGTCGAGAGCGTCGACCAGGCCCGACGCAGCCAGTTCCTGAACGAAGTCGACTTTGGACTGCAGCAGTTTCGGCGCGGTGCCGCGGGATGGCAGCATTTCGACACTGATGGCAAAGTCGCCATCCATGAGCTTGCGCGAGAAAGGCCCGTTGCTGCGTTTGAGATCCTCTCCGGCGGGTTGTCTGGATGATTGTCTGGATGATTGTCTGGATGATTGGCTGGCCGATTGGCTGGCCCCTTCCGCCTCGACGAGGCCGGAAGCTCCCGGGGCCCAGGCGGTGCGACTGTTGAGAAAGTTGTTCATCTCCCACACGTGCGCCGGGTGGATTTCGCAGCAGCCGCCGATCAACTGAGCCCCACGCTGCGAAAGCCTTCGTCCCAGCTGCCCCATGTATTCAGGATTGACGCGCGTCATGAAACGGTTGCCGATATGCTGGAAGCCGCCGACGTTGGGCATGGCCGAAAGCAACAGGTCACCCGCCTCGACCTGGGGCGTGGCGGCGGCAGCGTGGATGAAATCCTCGGCATCCCAGGGGGCACAGCAGTTGATGCCGACAACATGCGCCCCTTCCCGGGCGCCCAGGTCCACCAGCTGTTCGGGCGGGACGTTCCACGAGCCACTGTCCTGATTGAGAGACATGTGGGCGATGACGGGCAGGTCCGTGTCGAGACGAGCTACAGCACGAAGAACGCCCTGCAACAGCTCGACGGAGCGAAAGGACTCCAGCAGCAACGCGTCGACGCCACCATCGATGAGGGCCTGAAGCTGCGGTGAATACGCCTCAGCCAGGGCCCCGTCGGATTCATCGCCCGCCTGCGTCGGGCCGACGGAACCCAGCACATAAAAGCCAGCGGATGCGACGTTATTGGCTCGGGCGAAGTCGTCGATCGTCTCGCGGGCGATGGTGACGGCAGCGGCACTCAGTTCCGTACTGCGCTCGGCCATGCCGAAAGCTGCCAGGCAGGCGCTGTTGGCAGCAAAGGTGTTCGTCGTCAGGCAGCGACTTCCAGCGTTGAGATAGGCGCGGTATACGTCCCGGATGAGCTGGGGGTTGTCGATGCTGAGCGCTTCGTACACGTGACCGGTCTCGGACAATCGGCCCGTGAGTTCAAAGATGTAAGAACCCAGGGCACCATCGGCGAGAACCGTTTCTGCCCGCAGGGCATCGAGAAAGCAGCTCATGGAATCCAGATGTTCGGGGTGAATTCTGCTGGGGCATGCGCGTTGCACGAGCAGTCCTGCGAACATACATTGCTCGGCCTTCCAAGCGCAACCTTGTAGCGCCCCCTTGCCACATGCAGGTTCCCGACTGACATCCCGATTGCCCCACGAGCCCCACGAGCCCGCCGATGCCCCACCTCCCCGTGGTGAACCCAATTCTACCAGTGTCAGCAGTCGCCGGATCATCGCCGTCCGCGGTGGTGTGCCTGCCGGCACCGACGAAACTCGCGATGATCCAGTCACCGTTGAAGAACCCCTCGAAATCCGCATCAACGATTCTCCCGTGGCTGTTGTCATGCGCACGCCGGGAGAGGATTTCGAACTGGTTGCGGGTTTCTTACTGACGGAGGGCATAGTCGACGATCCTCGTCAACTCGGGGCGCTTTCGTACTGCCCGTCGGCAACGCCGCCAAATGAGCTCAATGTTGTCGACGTGCGCCTCGCCGCCGAGGTCGACTACGATGCCGAAGCCCTGCGGCGGAACTTCTATGCTACCTCGAGTTGTGGTGTTTGTGGCAAAGCAAGCATCGATAAGGTGCGCTTGCGCGCCCGCCGCGCGCCCCGAGCGTTCACCATCGATGCTGGCATACTCCTTCGTATGCCGGAAATCCTGCGCGACGCTCAGGCCCAGTTTGACCGTACCGGGGCGCTGCACGCAGCGGGCCTGTTCGCCGCCAACGGTGAACTGCTGGCCGTGCGCGAAGACGTGGGCCGGCACAACGCGGTGGACAAACTCGTGGGCTCATTTGTACTGCATGGCGCCTGGCCACCGCCCGCGTCTGTGCTGCTGGTCAGTGGTCGGACGAGCTTCGAGATCGTGCAGAAGGCATTGCTCGCCGGCCTCGGCTTTCTCGCCTCGGTTTCCGGCCCATCCAGTCTCGCTGTCGATCTGGCCAGCGACGGGGGCTTGACCCTTGTAGGCTTTCTGCGCAATGGCGGCTACAACCTCTACACCCACGGCGAACGTCTGTTACGCACCGAGTAGCAGCGTCAGGCGTCACAAATCACACCCACCAGGAGATGACCCCAATGGCCAAGAAGGCTGCCCCCAAACCGCGCCTGCGCCTGTGCGCAGCAGCATGGACGATGACGAACTACCCCTCCGCCAAGCGTCAGTGGTCGGTAGACACGAAAGTGCGCAAGGCGAAAGAGGCCGGTTTCGAGGGTTTCAGTGCCGGAGTCCAGGAAGATGTCGTCAAGGCGTGCCGCAAGTACGGCATGGAACATGTCGGTGGCATCGATGTCGGCAAGGTGAGTGACGCCAAGCCGAAGATGAAGGCTTTTGCCGATGCTGGAGCGACACACGTAAACGTGCAATTGTGTGATCACGACACACCGACGGCGAAGGCGCTGCCCGTCGCCCGGGCTGTCATGCAGGCGGGCGACGCGTTTGGCATCAAACCCGCCATCGAATGGCATCGCGACACCTGTACCGAGACGCCGGAGAAGGGTCTGGCTCTGGCCAAGGCGTATGAGCAGAAGTACGGTACGAAGCTACGCACGAATTTCGACCACTCGCATCCGGCGATCGTCAAGCAGGTTCGCCCGGCCGACTTTGCCAGTCGCCTCATCTATCGACCGGATCTGCTGCGCATGGGGGATCTCATGCATCTGCGCACGTTTACAGGCAGTCACTGGCAGACACCGATCAC
>CALFPI010000539.1 GCA_937919035.1 uncultured Gemmatimonadaceae bacterium | reverse complement strand
GGCCTACGTCCTGCCCATCACCGAGCGCCACGCCTTCGGCTTCGACTGGTTCCACCGGGGATTCGATGACGTGGATGCCGGACTCGGACTGCAGTCGTCGCAGAACATGCTCAGCCTGGCCTATGGCTACCGCAACGGTATTGCCCGGCTGCAGCCCTTTCTCGGCAATGCCTCCGTCGGCGTGGCAGCCAAGTGGCTTGCTCAGGACGCCAAACTCGACGGGCGCTCGGTCATGTCCGCATCGGGTGTCGGTCTGGATCTTGGCCTGCTCTACCCGCTGCCGCACAATCTCCGCTTCGGCTTCGCCATTCAGGACGTTGGCGGCACTTCGGTGGAGCACGATTCCGGGCTCAACGAGACCATCTTCGACAGCCGCTGGCGGGCGGGTCTTGCCTGGAAGCCACTGGAAGGACTCACACTCGCCACCGACCTCGATGACCACCTGCGTCTCGGCGGCGAATACTGGGTCCAGGGACTACTGGCGCTGCGTGCCGGCGTACGTACCGAACTGGACACGCCGGACAGCCGCGGCGATGCCACCACGACCAGCTTCGGCCTGGGCATACGCTACCGCTTCGCGCAGATCGACTATGCCTACGAGCGTCATCCGGTCCTGGATGCGACGCATTACACATCGGTGTCTCTGGCCTACAACCCGCGCGTCGTCACCATCAAGGACGCCACGATTCGTCCGAACCCGGTCTTTCGCTCGCTTTATCCGCACTACCAGGAGACCGATTTTTTTGATGTCGTGCTGACCAATTCGGCGCCGCAGGCGATCGCAGCGACGGTCGCGCTGTTCGTGCCGCGTATGATGAGCGTGCCCCATACCGAGACCATCACGCTGCCGCCGCAGAGCGCCGAGAAGTACGCCTTCTCCGTGACCTTCGATGCCGACCTGTTCAACGAGCCGGACGCCTCCTACGATCACTTTGTCACACCCGTCCTCTCCGTAACCTACTCCAGGGACCGCCGGGATCAGCGTGTCGAGCGGCAGTTGGAGCGTGTCTACATCGCCGGCAAGGGCAAGCTCAGCTGGAACGTCGAGGGTATGGCCGCTGCCTTCGTCACGCCTTCAGACCTCGCCGTGGCGGGGCTGGCCCGCGGTCTGGTGCAACGCTATGACGAGGTCCTCGCTGGCAAGTTCAATCATTCGAACATCGGCAAAGCAGCCGTACTTTTTGATGCCCTGGGTATGTATCGCCTCAGCTACCAGGCGGATCAGAAGACGCCCTTTGCCAGTATCTCCGACGACAAGACGATCTTTGACACCGTGCAGTACCCCAGCGAGTTGCTCGCCAAGGCGGAGGGTGTCGAGGTCAAAATCGGTGATTGTGACGATCTCACGGTGCTCTATGCGTCGCTGCTGGAGAACCTGAGCATCGATACGGCTTTCCTTGAGGCCAACGACCCCGGGGCCGGACATATCTATCTGATGTTCGACTCCGGCATCCCCCTTGACCGGGCAGAGGACCACTTCACCAGTTCCGCCGAGTATGTCGAATGGCAGGGGCGCGTCTGGATCCCGGTGGAAACGACGATGTACGGCTTCACCTTTGCCGACGCCTGGCGCCAGGGCGTCAACGAGTACAAGCGTCTCAAACCCCGCAGCCTGATCGACGAGGTCTACGTCCAGAAGTGGATGCAGACATACAAGGCCCCCGTATTGCCGGCGCAGGATATCATTCTGCCGGCGGCGGACAGGGTCGACAGCCTGCTGGCGCGTGACCTTGATTACTTTGATCGACGTACCGACGAAATTGCCCTCGGATCAGTGACGTCCCTCGATACGCCGGATGGTGCCTACGAAGCCGGTGTCGCTTACATGCGTGCCAATCATCTGGAGAAGGCGTCCGCCATGTTTGCGCGCGCCCTCGGGATGCGGCCCGGTCATGCCGATGCCCTCAACGCCCAGGGAGTGATCGCGACTCGACGGGGCAAGTACGACGAGGCTCTCGAGTACTATCGTCGCTCCCTCGTGGCCGATGACAACACCGGCGTGCGCATGAACATCGCCCTGACCTACTATCTCAATGGCGAGCGCGAGCGCGCGGATGCATCCTTCAGCGAAGTTCTCTCTCTCGATGAGAGCTACGGAGAATTGTTCGATTTCCTCGCCTCCGTGGGTGACGCGGAACAATACTACGAGATCGGCGTCAGCTATCTGCGGCAGTCGCGGTTGGAACAGGCCCTCGAGCAGTTTGCCCTGGCAGTTGAGGCCGATGCCGGCTTTGCCGACGCACTGAATGCGCGTGGTGTTGTGCTGGCCCGTCAGGGACGGGCCGAAGAAGCCCTGCCGGATTTTGAACGGGCGGCGCGACTGCAGCCTGAGCAGATGGGTTTCCGCCTGAACGTGGCTCTCACCTATCACCTTCTGGGCAACTACGAACGCGCCGACATACTCTATCGTCAGGTGATCGCTGAGGACGACAGTTACGAGGGGTTGTTTGATTTTCTCGCCGCCACTGAGACAGCGGAAGAAAGCTACCGCCTCGCCACAGGTTACATGCAGCAGCAGCAGTGGGACAAAGCCCTTGAACGCCTCGATGACGCTTTACGGGCCGATCCGCAGATGGTGACAGCACACAACGCCCGCGGCGTCGTGCTGACAAACCTTGGTGACTATGAGGAAGCCTTCACCATGTTCGAGCGGGCCGAAGAACTGGCACCGACGGATGCGGGAATTCGCCTGAATATGGCCATCGTCCGTTACCTGCAGGGGCGTCGCCACGAGGCGGCCGTCATTTATCGACAGCTGCTGGAGATGGCGCCGACCTACGAGGGCTATCTCGATGTGCTCCTGGAGATCGAATAAGGGCCAGCAGCCATGTGACGCAGGTCACACCAGGACTACAGCACGAAGTGATACAGATCATGGCGCGCTGCCCGAAAGCGGCCGAAATTAGACCGTAAGACATAGCACACAGCGCGACCCCGCGCTCGAAACCAACGACGAACAGGGAGAGCCTATCATGAGTGCGCCCAAGTGGATGGTTGCCCTGGCGCTGCTCGCTCTTGCAGTCCCAGTGGTGGCTCAGGAGGCGACGACAAGCAGCGCCGACGCGATCAACGTTGACGATGTGGTGGACGAAGAGTGGCTGAACACGATCTGGACTCAGGTCGACGACCTCGTCAAGGTTGAGGAGCACAAACTGCAGGAAACGGTCACCGTCGCCGGTGTGCGTGGTGCCGAGGCCGAGGATGTGATCCTCGACAAACTGTATTACAAGGGCGCCAAGCGGTATCCGAGTCAGGATAAGCTGAACAAGGCCATCGAAACGCTGAAGAAGGCTGTTGCTGAAGCCCCGAAGGGGCCCAACACGCCAATGCAGAAGTACTTCATCGCTCAGTGTTACGAGAAGCTCGGCAAGGTAGCCGAAGCACGAGAACAGTATGGCCGCGTGTCCAAGGAACACCCGCAGTCAACGTGGGCCGCCAAGGCCAGCAAGGATCTCGAGCGGATGGCGGCGCGCTGAGCCAGTGCTCCTGGTACATGCTTGTGAAAAAAGGAGTGGTCGGCGAGCCCGACCTCTCCTTTTTTGTTAGGTTTCGCAGTTATCATGGCCGACAAAGTCCAGAAACAGGATCAGATCATCCAGCTCGCACTCGGCCCATTGGTCGGTGTGCTGGTTTTTCTGTTCTCCCTGAGCCTGCTCTACGAACGCGCGGAACTGGTCACGTACGACTGGCGGTTCAACGTACGCAACTCGGTCTTTGGCTCGCCGACGATGAGCCCCAGCCTGGGAACGATCGACATCGATCTGGCAAGTGTCGAGGGGGAAGGCCGCTACCAGGATTGGACGCGTGACAAGTACACCGAAGTGGTCCGACTCCTGAGCGACTATGGTGCTCGTCTCGTCGGCTTCGACGTTTTTTTCATCGAGCCCTCGACCAATTCGGTGTCGGAGAGTCAGATTCGCGCGCTGAAGGTTATTGATGCCGGCTCGATCGATAGGCTTCTGGCCCATTCCAACTTCGATGAGATGTTCCGCCAGACGATCGCGCAGGCAGGCAACGTCTATCTGGCACAGACTGTCGTCGTCCCCGATAGCGTCCGCCCCAGCGAGCCGCGCACGGACGACCAGGAGTTGGTACTGGAGCAGATCCGTGCGCACGCCCCACGCCTGCTGGTCGATAGTGGCAGCAGCACATTGGCTCGAGGCACGGACTTTGACCCACCCCTGCGTTCGTTGCGCGAGGCGGCCAGGGGGTTTGCCTACGCGCAGACGATAACGGATGTCGATGGCGCCCGGCGGCGTTATCCACTCGTCTACCAGTATGAAGATGTCATCTTCCCATCCATGGCTCTGGCTATGGCGTCTGACATTCTCGCAGTACCCCTGTCGACGGTGGAAGTCGATCCTGGCAACCGCGTGCGCCTGCCGCAGGCGCACATGCTCGACGGGGAGGTCCGCGATCTCGATATCCCGATCGATGCCCTGGGCAATATGAACGTCAACTGGGCGGGACAGTGGCGGGACACCTTTAACCACTATCCCCACATGAGCCTGCGACGGGCTGCTCACAGACAGGTCCAGCAGGACCTGCTCGACGAGATGAAGCGCCTCGTCGCCGAAGACCCGCAGATGTCGGACGTGCGCAAGATGGTGGGCGCACTGATTCAGGCGGGATATACCGATCGCGCCATGCTGCAGATGGTGCTGCGCCTGTTCAAGCAAGCCAGCGGCGCCGAAGCAGCACTGCGCAAAAACCCTGAGCTGACGGCGCAGTCCTTCTGGCAGTCACAGGGCATCGACGTCCCGCCCGAGAAGAACATCCTGCTCTTCGAGCAGGTGAAGCGCACCCGCGATATTGCCACGCAGCTTGCGCAGGACCCCGACCTGACTGTCGCCGATGTGCAGGCGTCTCGCCCCAACGAGGATCCGATTCTCGTCGAGCAGAGCCTCTACTTTGTGCGCTCCAGTCTCGATGGCGGGGCTCTACGTGCCCGCGCCATGCCGCCCGTGTTCATTCCTTTCGAGCCCTACCAGCCTCGTCAAGGATCCTCAGCTTCGATCACCCCCGAGGATGTCGCCGGCAAGGTGCTGTTCTACGGGCTCACCGCACCAGGGACAACCGACCTCAGCGTCACCCCGGTAGAGGGCAACTACCCCATGGTGGGTATCTACCCCAACGTGCTCAATACGATCCTCCAGGGCGCCTTTATTCGCCGCATGCCCGCCTGGACCAACGGCTTGATCATCATTGCCCTTGGGGTGTTGCTGTCCCTCGTCATCCCGGGGCTCCGTGTGCTGACTGGGGCTGGCCTGATTGCGACGCTTGTCGGCCTCCATCTTGCCGCAGCATTCTTCGCTTTCACGCACGCCGGCGTGTGGCTTGAGGTCGTCGCCCCGCTGTTGACCCTCGTCGTCGGCTACCTGGTGTTGACCATCTACGGTTATGTGATCAAGGAGAAAGAAAAGGACTTCGTCCAGGGCGCTTTTGGCCACTACCTGTCGCCGGCCGTGGTCAATGAGATCATGAGCAACCCGGGCATGGTGGACCAGTTGGGGGGCGAGGAGCGCGTCATGACTGCGTTCTTCTCGGATGTGGCCAGCTTCTCGACGATCTCCGAGTGCCTGACGCCCGTGGAACTGGTGAACTTCATCAACGAGTACTTGACGGAGATGTGCGCCATCGTCGAGGAGTATGGCGGCACGATCGACAAGTTCGAAGGGGACGCGATTCTCGCCTTCTACGGCGCACCCGTCTACTACGATGACCATGCCGTGCGCGGCTGCCTGGCTTGTGTGGACCAGCAGCGACGTCTGGCCGAGATGCGTGATCGCTGGGAAAAGGACGATTCACTTCCTGTTCCGTTGCAGCAGCTTCGGCGAAAATGGGAAAGCCAGGGACGCCCCTTCGCCCACGTGCGTATGGGTCTTACCGCCGGCCCGATGGTGGTAGGCAATATGGGATCGAGGTCACGAACCGACTACACGATGATGGGTGACACGGTGAACCTGGCGGCCCGCTTCGAAAGCGGCCAGAAGATTTACGGCACGGCGATCATGGTGAACGAGGCGATCTATGCAGCCGTGAAGGATCTGGTTGAGACGCGCCGCCTGGATATCATCCAGGTGGTTGGTAAGGAAGAGCCCGTGACGGCGTACGAAGTCCTCGAACGCAAGGGTGAGTTGGACCAACGCAAGCAGGACGTGGTCGGTCTCTACAATCGCGGGCTGGAACTCTACGACCGCTTTGAGTTTGCCGAAGCCAAGCGTCTGTTCGAGCAAGCCGTCGGCGTCGACGCAGCCGACGGGCCGTCGGCATTGTATGCCGACCGCTGCGAGGATTACATCGACAATCCGCCGACGGATCTCGTATTTCGCGCGCAGAGCAAGTAACCGCTGCCGGCCCTGTGACGCCTGTCCTCTGGACCAACAACGTCTTGCGGCGCATCTTTACAGGCTTGTCCTGCCTACGAATGACACCCCTGCGAGCAACATTTCCTGCCTTGGTTCTGCCTATGGTTCTGCCTATGGTTCTGGCCATGGCCCTGAGCCAGTTGGGTTGTGCCGCCGGCTCTGACGACCTCGTCGCTCGTCTCGACGCATCGGATGCCGACCTGCGCGACCACGTTACAGCCCTGGAGCGTTCCCTCGATGCTGCCTACGACCGCGAAAAAGCCCTGGCCGAACGGCTGCGCCGCATGGAAGAAAATGTCGCCATGATGCAGGCCCGCGTTGCCGACACAGGGGAACGGATCGACAGTCTGGGTCGTCTGCCAGCCGGCAACGGCGTGCCGGCTGCGACCGGATTCGACGTGGCTGCCGCCTATGCCGCCGCCTATGCGCAACACCAGAAGCAGGAGTACGAAGCGGCTCTGACTGCTTTTGCCCAGATCATGGAACGCGCCCCGACACACGCCCTGGCCGACAATGCCCAGTACTGGATCGGTGAATCACAGTATGCCCTGGGCCGCTTCCGGCAGGCGTTGGCCGCGTTCACCCGTGTCCTGTCTTTCGAGACAACCGAAAAAGATGACGACGCACAGTTGATGATCGCCCGCTCCTATCTGGCTCTGGGGGAAAAGGATCAGGCCATTGCCGCCTTCCGCCGACTGCTCAGTGAGCACAGCGACAGCGAGTATGCCGAGCCGGCCCTGAGAGAGCTGCGCTATCTGGAGGGTTCATGAGATCCGCCCTTGTCTGCTTCTGCCTGGCAGGTCTTCTTGCCGTCGGACCCGCGGCCGCTCTCGAACCCAGCAATCTGAATCTTGTCACGCAGACCGCACAGCAGGCGCTGCGCAATGCGCTGACGGATCTGACACTGCCGGAGCACGGCGACGGTTCGGCTCCCGACCTGATTGCCGTCGCCTCCGCTTCCACCCATGCGGCCAACTGGCTCTTTGAGCACATGCTCGTGGAGGAACTGGTATCGCGAGGACTCGACGTCACCATCGACCCGGCTGCCGATACGCAGTTGTCGTGGCGTGTCGTTGACCTCGGCATCAACGGTCAGACCGGGCTCATGGGGGGCTCTGTAACACGTCGCTGCCGGGTCGTAGTCCGCCTTGAACTGCGCCAGGCTGGTGAGTTGGTATGGTCCGGTGACGGACATGCGGAACAGCAGGACAAGATTCCCAAGGGCCAGCTTGATGCCCTGCAGCACTCGCGTTTCGGGTTCGCCAAAACGGAGCTGGAACAACGCACCTGGGGCAAATACGTCGAGCCCGTGATTATTTCGGCCGTTCTCGGCAGCCTCGTTTACCTCTTCTTCTCGAATCGATGATGAATCTCAGGCACTCACTTCCCTTTGTCGTTCTCCTTCTCGTCGCTGGTTGCGCCAGCAAAGGTCCGCCCGAGCTACGTGGCGCCGACTTCTATTTCGAAGAAGGTCAGAAGGACTTTGAGCACCATCGTTACCTCCAGGCAGTAGAGAGTTATCAGCGTATTGTCAGCAACTTCCCCGGGCACGCCCGGGTCGCTGAGGCGCAATACTACCTGGCTGAGTCCTACTTCGGCATGAAGGAGTATGTCAACGCCGCCTTTGAGTACGAGCGCCTGGTCGACACCTACCCTTCCAGCCAATGGCGTGACGATGCGCAGTACAAGATTGGCGAATCATACGCCGAGCAGAGTCATCGCGCCGAACTCGACCAACGCGAGACCTACGAAGCGCTGACCGCCTTCCGCCAGTTCATCGAGGACAATCCCGGCAGTGAACTGGTGGCCACCGCACGGGAGCGCATCGCGCAACTGCGCGCGCGTCTGGCAAAGAAGCAGTACCTCGCCGCGCAACTCTACCAGCGACAGGGGCATCTTGCGGCGGCGCGCATGACCTACGAGGGGATGATCAATACGTACCCGGAAACACCCTGGTACTGGCATGGCCTGGCGCAACTCGGCTTCATCGCCCGCAAGGAAGGTGCAATCGAAGCGGCTCGTGGCCACTGGCAGGAGGTCCTGCAGTCAGCCGATACCGCTGAGGTGCCTGCCGAAGTATTGAAGCAGGTTGGGGAATGGGTCGCCGAGTTGGGCGTGGACTAGGGACGGTTCCGTGGCCGAACGGCTCGGCATACTCGGTGGCACGTTCGACCCCATCCACAACGGGCACGTGCTGTTGGCGCGGGCTGTGCTCGAGCAACTGCCCCTGGATCGTGTGCTTTTTGTCCCCGCCGCAGATCCACCACACAAGAGCGCTCTTGTAGCGAGTGCCGCCCATCGGTTTGAGATGGTTCGTCTCGCCCTCGAAGGCCTCGACAGGCTGGAGGTATCGCGGGCCGAACTGGATCGCGATGGGCCGTCCTACACGGTCGAAACTCTGCGCCATTTCCGCAGCCAGTACTGCGACAGCGACCTCTATCTCATCATCGGCGCCGACAATGTCGCCGAACTGCCGACCTGGTACGATCCGGCGACAATTGTCGCCCTGGCGACGATCGTCGCCGGGTCCCGTGAGCAACGGTCCCTGCCACTGGACGCAAAGTTCGGCAGCCGGATTCAGCGGTTGCCAACCCCCACGTATGACATTTCTTCCACCGACATCCGCCAGCGCCTGCTGCAGGGACAACCCGTTCGTTACCTGATCCCGGAAGCGGTGGAGCGTTATCTGACCACACACGGACTGTATCGAAACCCATGACTTCATACTTCACCCATCTCGAATGCACCCGCACGGGCAAATCCTACGACGTCGACGGACTGCACAACCTGTCCACGGAGGGTGTTCCCCTCTTTGCCCGTTACGACCTCGATGCGATCCGCGACACCCTGTCCCGTGACGATCTGGCGGGTCGGGCGATCAACATGTGGCGCTATCGCGAGGTCATGCCATTGCGGGACGGCGATCAGGCGATCACTCTCGACGAGGGCTTCACGCCGTTGCGGGCGGCGCCGCGACTGGGTGCCTGGGCGGGCGTCCCGGGTCTGCTGATCAAGGATGAGTCCGTGAACCCCACAGGTTCCTTCAAGGCACGGGGGCTGTCCGCTGCGGTCACCGCCGCCGCCGCCCGGGGCGTGCGCAAACTCGCCATCCCCACCGCCGGCAACGCGGGCGGCGCCCTGGCCGCCTATGCCGCTGCCGCAGGGCTCGAGAGTTATGTCTTCATGCCACGGGACACACCCATTGCCTTCCACGTCGAGGCCCGCTCCTGCGGGGCCCATGTGGAACTGGTGGACGGACTGATCTCCGATTGCGGCCGCATTGTCGGCGAACGCAAGCAGGCCGAGGGCTGGTTCGATGTCTCCACGTTGAAGGAGCCCTACCGCGTCGAGGGCAAAAAGACCATGGGTTATGAGGTCGCCGAGCAACTGGGCTGGAAGCTGCCCGACGTCGTCATCTACCCCACGGGGGGTGGCACGGGCCTGATCGGCATGTGGAAGGCCTTTGAAGAGATGGAACACCTCGGCTGGATCGACAAGGGGCAGAGGCCACGGATGGTATCCGTGCAGGCCGAGGGCTGCGCCCCCATCGTCCGTGCCTTTCACTCCGGCGCCGAGACAGCAGAGCCATGGCAGGGGGCCCACACCGTCGCCTCCGGACTGCGCGTCCCCGGTGCCGTCGGTGATTTCCTCATGCTGCGGGCCCTGCGGGAAAGCGGCGGCACGGCGATCGCCGTCAGTGACGACGAACTGATCGCTGCGAGCCACGATTTCGCTCGACTCACCGGGATCTTTCCGGCACCCGAAGGTGGCGCCACGCTGTCGGCGTTGCTGCACCTGAAGGAGCAGGGCCTGATCCAGGCGCATGAGCGTGTCGTGTTGTTCAATACGGGATCGGGCTACAAATACCTCGAGGCGCTCAACCGTTTTCCCGAGTAACGGGTTGACGATCCCCGGGGTCGCCGTATTTTCAATGGGCTACGTGCTGCACCCATAGCTCAATTGGATAGAGCACCTGACTACGGATCAGGAGGTTTG
>CALFPI010000538.1 GCA_937919035.1 uncultured Gemmatimonadaceae bacterium | reverse complement strand
TGGTTGGCACCGCGCAGCGCCTGCACCTCGGCATCCAATTCCTGCAGCAACAGAGCGACGCGCTCCCTGTCAATCCGGGTCAGCGTCGCCACGCTGTCAGCACGCAGTGCGAGTCTGGCCAGATGTTGGCGGCTGAAGGGCTTGATGCCATCTGCCGTGCCCGACAGGCAGCCGGTCGCTTCCAGACGCTCAATAAGCCCGTACGACCAGTGCTCCAGCGGCACGAGCACACTCGCCTGTTGCGCCTCTACGGTCACCAAACACACCGGCGACAGCATCATTGTCAGGGCGACAAGAGACCACGAGCGCCATCGTCTTGACGGTTTTTGCGGACTCGGATACGTTAGCGATGGGTTTGCCCCACGTGTGCAAACATCCCCAAACTTCGTAACCGGATCGGTTCCCCACATGAACTCCATCTCCAACATTCGCGCCCGCGAGATCCTCGATTCCCGCGGCAATCCTACGGTCGAGGTCGATGTCATACTCGACAGCGGCCACTTTGGACGCGCCGCCGTTCCCTCGGGTGCCTCTACGGGCGAACACGAGGCAGTGGAACTGCGTGACGGGGACAAGAAGCGCTACCTGGGTAAAGGTACGACCCGCGCTGTAGCCAATATCCACGACGAGATCCTGCCTGCCCTGAAAGGCCTGGGGGCTTTCGAGCAGGTGCAGGTGGATGAGAAGATGATCGACCTCGACGGCACGCCGAACAAGGGTCGCCTGGGCGCCAATGCCATACTCGGTGTGTCGCTGGCGACCGCCCATGCTGCTGCTGCTGCCGCTGGCCTGCCTCTGTACCGATATCTCGGAGGACCATCTGCGCGCACATTGCCGGTGCCAATGATGAACATTCTCAACGGCGGCGCCCACTCCGACAACAACGTCGACCTGCAGGAATTCATGGTCATGCCTGTCGGCGCCGAGTCTTTCGCCGAAGCTCTGCGCACGGGCGCCGAAATCTTTCACAATCTGAAATCTGTGCTCAAGGACCGGGGCCTCAATACGTCTGTCGGCGACGAGGGCGGCTTTGCCCCCAATCTGGCCTCGAATGACGACGCTCTCGAGGTCATCGCCGAGGCCGTTGGGCGCGCCGGATACCAGCTTGGTACAGACATCCTGCTGGCCCTCGATGTCGCCTCCAGCGAACTGTATGAGAACAATACGTACACCTTCCACTGGTCGGACAAGAAGAGTCGTTCCTCATCGCAGATGGCCGATTACTACGGCGGGTTGCTCGAGCGTTTCCCGATCATCTCGATCGAAGACGGTATGAACGAGGATGACTGGGACGGCTGGAAGGAATTGACCGATCGCTTCGGTGATCGAGTGCAGTTGGTTGGGGATGATCTCTTCGTCACCAATGTGGAACGCCTGGCACGCGGCATCGCCGATGGCGTGGCCAACTCGATTCTGGTGAAAGTCAACCAGATCGGCACCCTTACCGAGACGCTGGCAGCGATCGAAATGGCCCACCGTGCTGGCTACACTTGTGTGATATCCCACCGCTCCGGCGAAACAGAAGACACGACAATTGCAGATATCGCTGTGGCCACCAATGCCGGGCAGATCAAGACGGGATCAGCATCGCGGACCGACCGAATCGCGAAATACAACCAGCTGCTGCGGATCGAAGAGCAACTCGGGCCACAGGCGATCTATCCTGGGCGCAAGGCCTTTGGCCGACTGTCAGTCTGAGGGGCGTTCCGCGGGCAGTCTGAGGGGCGTTCCGCGGGCAGCCTGAGGCCGTTCGCGGGCTGGACATGTCACCACTGACAGATTCCTGAGCCTCATCCTGCTGGGATCCGCTCCAACTCCAGACGCATGCGTGTTTCGCGCTGATCCCAGGCGCGGGAACCAAGCCCCAGCAGCCACTGGGCGACCAGCACCGCCGCCAGGGCGGCAACACCGGCGGCAGGCTCGAGCAGTCTGGTCAGTATCGCTGCCAGAAGGATGCCAAGTTCGTCGATCTCGACAAGGCCCGCCAACAGCGGCTCCTTGCGACGGCGACCGGCGGTCAACATGCCGGTCTGTACTATTGCGCGCCCCACGATTCGAGCTGCAGGCCGCAGCACCAGCGCCAGCACCAGCACCAATGCGAAAGTGCCGGAGTCGACACCTGCCACACTGGCGCCGCCGCCGACAAACCAGCCCCCCAGAAACGGTACGAGAATCCGGGGCAGGATGGCCCCGCGCTGCAGCACGTGCAGGATGTCGAGACGTCGAAGCGTCGCATTGACGAGCCAGAATCCGGCGATGGCCATGACCAGGAGTATCTCCAGTCCGAGGGCACCGGCTACACCGGTGGCGATCAGAAGGACTGCCGTCAATTGGGGATACAGTCCACCCGGAGCGAAGTCATCCTTTGTCACCAGGTCCGCCACGAGCCCGGCAATACATCCGACCGCCAGCACCCAGAGCAGTCCACCGACAACACCATCGATCTCGGCCGGCACCGGGCGATCCAGAAAGGGGATGGTAGCCTGCAAGATCGGCCACGGCTTGAGAGCGCTACCCACCGCCGCCAGTAACGCAGCCAGGACCGCCGCCATGGACGGATTCCAGAAGCCCCCCCGTCCCGCCCCGCGACTCAGCGCCTGCCCACCACCAGGCAGCGCCGGGCCCGCAGTGCACAGGCCCGCCAGCACCAGCAAGGCTGCAGGCAAGGGTTCCGGGACACCCGGGATCAGTCGGGATGTGCCGTAGCCCACAGCGAATACCGCAACAATCGCTGCCAGTGCCGTCGCCCCTTCATACAGAAACGGCACAACAGGTACCCGGCGGACGGCACGCAGGTCGAGCCCGCAACCGATCTGCAGGCCCACCCACCCACCAAGGAACAGGAAGGCGGGTTGCACGAGACTGTCAGCCGAGCGGATGATCCAATCCGGTGCGCCCCAGGCGAGCAGAGCACCAGCCAAAGCAGCCACGGACGGCGTATCGAGGACCGCCGCTACCCACCAGGATCGGTCCTGGGCCACCAGATGTTGCCGTCCTGCCAGCAACAACACCGTCAACACGAGAGCTATCGCTGGGACAAAATGTCCGAGATCCATCACTTGGGTATCACCTGACCACTGTCGAGATCGCGATTGAGAATATTGACGAAGCGCTCAGCCCACCCCCGCTGAAAGCTGGCTACAGCTGCCTCGGTAGCATCAAGTGCCTGCAGCGTGAACTCATCCGCGGGGAATTCGGGCGTCAGGATCGCGACGAGATCCTCTACGTAACAAACTCCCTCGAGGCGGCGCGCCAGCATCCGGGCAACACTGGGTGTCACACCCGGTTTCGACGGCAACTGCCCGGTCATGCCACGGGCTGCGGAACCCGACCAGAAGAGGACCATCGCCAGGCGACGGATCCAGTCAGCCAGACCGGACAGGCCGCGACGCAGGTGCAGCAGATCGGTGTCAACGCCATATAGGGCGTCCGCGCTACGGATCAGCAGATCAACCGGGACCTGCAGTGGCTGCTGCCACAGGGGTGGTTGGTAGCCCGTCGCTCCAAGGATCCTGCAATCGAGACCCCACTCGATACGTTTGTGCCAGAGATCCTGGCGCGCGGCCCCAAGAGGTTGGCCAGACAGGGCCGCCGCCAACCGATTGATAAGTGGGTGTGTCCCCGCATCCGTTTCGATGTGCAGGGCCCAGCCAGCAACGAAGGCTTCCTCTGCTGGGCAGCGGGCCTCGCTGAGGAGACGGCGCACGAAATCACCCGTAAGCTCGTGATGGACCCGATGAGAGAATGCTGCTGGCCCCCCAGGAAAGAAGCCGACGTCTGGTGCCAGGCTGCCTGCGAGAAACGCCGGTAGTTCGATGGAGCCGGCCTCCGGACGGAGCCCGAAGGCCGTAGAGAACGCACCGAGCGCCAGATGCAGATGCAGGAAGCTGCCAGCCACAGCCGACGCCCGAGGTCTCCGGGCTCAACCGCCCGAAATCGCGTCTGTCAAAAGGGTAGGTCGTCGTCCTCAGTGGTGGCTTCGCCACCACCACCGGACGGGCCGCCTCCGGACGGGGCACCACCGGACGGGGCACCTCCGGATGGGCCGCCGCCGGGCTGGCCGCCGTCGGGCTGGCCAAAGTCGGTTTGCCCAAAGTCGCCGCCACCGGCAGGGGGCCCGCCACCGGCGAAACCGCCGCCGCCTGGCGCACCGCCCATACTACCACCGCCACCCATGGCTCCGTCGCCACGGCCATCGAGCATCTGCATATCGGTTACGACGACTTCGGTCGTGTACTTCTTCTGGCCGCTCTGGTCGTCCCAGGAACGTGTCTGCAGGCGCCCCTCAATGTAAATCTTGCTGCCCTTCTTCAGGTATTGGCCGACGATTTCCGCCAGCTTGCTCCAGAACACGAGTCGGTGCCATTCGGTACGCTCCTGGCGCTGTCCCTCGCGGTCGTTCCAACTCTCATTCGTCGCCAGTGTGGCATTGGCTACCGCCGCGCCGCCCGGCGTGTAGCGCACTTCGGGATCTCCTCCCAGATTGCCAATGAGGATGACCTTGTTAACGCCCCGCGCCATGGAACGACTCCTGTAATCTTGGGTGGATGACTCGACTGCGGGCGTATGGTACACGCCCCCGGAATCAAGGTCAAGATCCGAGGGCTCACGTTTGACTTGTCACCCCGCATTCTTACCTTTGGGCCATCTGGCGATATTCCACGCGTTATTCCTTTCTGGCAGTGCACGTTAGACCCAGGTCAAGCCACCCCGCAAGCCCATGATTGCCGTACTCGCGCAACAGACTCAGGGCGGCTATGTCGAATTCGACAGCCAGAATTCCAGCGGGACCCTCCTGTTTCTCGGCATTTTTCTCGGCGTAGTTGTCGTCATGCTCATTGCGAGCCGATTGCTGCGTATGCGGTCGGCGCCGGAAGTCAGCGCCCGCAATGGCGATCCACGGACCTCCAAGAAACGCCGTCGCAAGGAGCAGAAGGATGCGCTGAGCGACTTCTCCGCCCAGGTTCTCGATCTGGACCCCCTGATCAATCCCCCTACGGGCCGTCCTCGTCCGATACCCGACGAACTGCAGCCAGGAACTGTGCTTGTCAGTCAGCGACTGGGTGTCAAGTGCCTCCTGATTGAGCAATTGACCGAAGTCGGTCGCCGCACACTCAAAGAGATCTGCGCCCGCAAGCTGCGGCCGAATCAGGCGATCTACCTGCCGATGGGTACGCACCTCTACAAGGACGAGATCCTGCACCAGGGGCGAGGCTTTGCGGCAAAACTGCGCAAGGGCAGTCTGTTTCTCAGCGTCGGTGGCCATCCCAACGCATATCTGCTGGATGACCTGAGTCTGCCGCTTCGCCGCGAGTTGACCAGCAATCCACAGATCTTGCCCGTCACGGAGACGACCGCGCAGAAGTACCTCCAGGGCCTGCTCGATATCCCGCACAGTTTCGAGTTGATCAAAGAAGATCTGTTGTTCGATGCTTCGCCGGAAAATGCCCGCAAGGTCAACAAGGGCAGTCTCATTATCAGCCGTTCCGGCGCGCTGGTGGGTCTCATGCTCGAGGACTACACCCTGCCGCACAAGGGCCCCTTGACCGACCTCGAAGCCCTGTTCCAGTTGCGGACACAATACGCCCGTTATCCGATCGAGTCCCTGATCCAGCGCTCCGCCAAGGCCGGTGGACGCCCCATTCCGATTGAGCGCGGCACCTTCATCTTCAGTTCCGCAGGCAAGGTCTACTTTGTCTACAAAGAAGGCCTGGAGGCAGATGAGCCGACGTTGACCACCTGGTCGCGGGAGTCGCAGATCTACGACCCGCATATGGTGGAAGTCTCAAAGACAAAGGGCAACTACATCGGTGGACCCGGGCAAGTTATCACGCAGGATGATCTCAACTATCTGCGTGATGTGTTCCGCCAGGCTGGAACGTCGGCGATCAACAGCGAAACGCTGCTGCTCGACAAGAACGTGTTCTACAAGTTCATGGCCGAATTGCCCTATGCCCAGACAGGCAAGTTCCGCCACCTGCTCGGAAAAAGTGTGTTCCAGTTAAACAGTGCCGGTCGCGGCACATTCAGCATTGAGTTGGGTGGCAAGGATGTGGAGATCACCGACCTCGACCTGAAGGCGGTGCGCATACACCTGGTGCAGGAAGGCAAGATGCTGATCAAGATCGGGACCAGCATGCGCATCCGGGACGAAAAATTCGGTGACTGGATCTACGCCGCTCACACGAATCTATTCTACCCCTACGATACGTTTACCCGGCCGTACATGGAGGAGTTCATCCCGGAGGCGGTACGCTACAAGGGACGTGCCAAGAAGAAGTCGACGATCATCGGCCAGCAGGAGAAACCGACACCCGACGATGTTGGTGCGTCCGGCGAACCGATCGGCGACCTTCTGGCGATTGTCAACAACTCCCTCTTCGGTAAGGAGCCGAGGACTGTCTTCATTCTGGACGGTACTCTGTTCCACTGGAAGGATCGCCTCTATCGCGTCAACGAAGAACTCTGCTATCGGCCACACGAATACCCTGACCGGCTCCAGGATCGGGATTTTCAGGCGCTGGCGGCGGACTGGAAGATCCATCCCGTCGTTGAAGACGGGATCGAGGAGGAAGACCCCGTTGTTCTGGAAGAGGAAGGTGACCTCGAAGATCTGCCCTTCGATACCGATGCCGTCCGCTAGTCGGGGATTCTTGCCCCAGGGAACCGTTCTGCGCCGATCAGCCGTTGCCATCCTGCTCCTGGCATCCTGTGTCTCAGCATCACCCGTACGTGTCGCCACTCTGGGTGGTGACAGCCGCCTGCTGCTCGACTCATCCAATCTGTATCACTACCCCGCGCTTGTACGGCAACTGGCCCACGTCGACGTCGAATTGTTCGATGACTGGGTAGGCATAGCAGTCCCCATCGGGAGCCACCACGGTATGGCTCTGATGTTGAATCGGCCAGACGAAGTACAGCAGGAGATATCGGCATATCTGCAGAGCACCGGCAGCCGCCTGCTGCGTTCCCTCAGACCCACGCCCTGGCTGGATGCAATCTATGGCCTGCAGTTGCGCCCGGGACTGTCTCTCGGCCTGGGCCTGCGTTACGACTATGATGTGCGCGACCGAGGCATCGACGAAGCATCCGTGTCGCGCTGGGACAGCCGCTTCGGTATCGCCCTTGGCAGTGGACATCGACGCCTGGATGGGACGCTTCAGCTGGGCCGTGTCACCCTGGTCGATGGCAGTGCGGGCACGCCGCACGAAGAGTCTGCTCGCAACGGCTATGGTTTCGATCTGCGCGGGCGTTGGTCACTTAGCGATGATGTCATGCTGCTGCCATCGGTCCTGTGGCGCCGCTCAACGTATGGCCTGGCAACCGATTGGCAGCAAGACGAGGAGTTGCGGGGCGCGCTCTCATTGAACGTTCGTCCCGCACCCAATCTGCTGGGTATCGTCAGCATCGTTGTCGCCGGCCACTGGCAGCGCGCGGACGTCAGCGGAGATGGACGGGCGGCCAGCGAATCTCGTCGATGGCTCCTGCCGGGAATCGTCGCCGGAGGCGAGATTCAACTGGGATCGTTGCAGTTCCGCCTCGGCGCCCGGCATGAAAGTGTCGTCAACGAAGTCGATGAGCCGACCGGCGTCGACCTGAGTTTTGCTACGGGACTGGCCACGGATGTTGGCATCGGCTTGGAGTTCGGCGACTTCGTCATCGACGGAATGCTGCAAAAGGACTTCCTGCGTGACGGCCCACACTTCCTCGGTGGCAGTTCACGAGGCGGCGGCCTGCTCACAACTCTCAGCATCCTGTACCGCTTCTACCACTAGCGCCCCGTCACAGGCGGCTGGCTGCCTGAACCGG
>CALFPI010000537.1 GCA_937919035.1 uncultured Gemmatimonadaceae bacterium | reverse complement strand
GTGGACAGACGCCACTGGCACTTTGACTCCTGGGACTGGAGCCAACAACCTGGTCAGATTCACCCAGTTCTCCCAGGGAGCCGCAGGAGCTTTCCTTGTAGGGACGGGACCAAACAGCACGGCCCTGTGGAAATGGTCTGGAACTGGGAACGCTACAGAACTGGTAGGGGCGGGGCTCGACGTCCCAGCATACGCCCAGGACATCGAGCAGTTCTTCGGTCGACTGTGGGTAGTGAACACTGACAACGGCAATACGATCTGTGAGTATTCCGACGATGGTAGAGCTGACCTGTGGCCCAACGAGAACAGTTTCCATGCAGATCGAGGTTCCCCTGCCGTGGGGTTGTGCCGACACAACGATGGGATGCTGTTGGTCTTCCATCAGAGGTCGATCCATCGAGTTGAGCCGGTCTACGATAGCACGTTTGGCGATCCGTTCGGTCGATATCTGGTGGACAACTCCGTTGGCGCGGAGAGTACACATTCGATAGTCAACGCCAAGGGGGCAACATACTTCGCCGGCAAGCAGGGCTTCTACCGAATCCGTGACGCACACCGACCGGCTGAGTATATTGGTTGGCCGATTGAAGACTACTGGAACGATCTCAACCCCGCCCGTACCCCCAACATTGTTGGCTTCGAACGGGGCGAACCGTGGAACGAAATCGTCTGGCTGGTCTCCACCGGTTCGAACACCACAAACAACGCCGCAATCGTCTACAACATAGAACTGGACGCCTGGACCATCTTCGAACAAGCCTCTGGCGCATTGGCCTTCAACCATGGATGCAATTTCATCAACTCAGACGGAAAAGAGATCACGGTCTGTGGTGGATATACCGGCATCATCTCAAAATGCTGGGGGGACGACAACTATGTTGAGACGGGCAACGTGGACGCCGGGGATGACGATCAGTCCCCCGTAACCTCGACTTTCAAGACCGGAGCGTTGGGGTTCGGATACGAGGGCCTCAAGAGACTCAGGGAAGTTTGGCTGGATCTGCAGTTGGCAGATGTGAAGAGTTTCCAGATCAGCATCAAGGGCATTGCCGACAACCCATCTGTATCCCTGGTTCAAGAGATGGGAGACGAAGCCGCCGCATTTGGATCCTTCATCTTCGGCGTATCGAAGTTCGGTGGGAATGACCCCATCCAGGCAAAGGTCGTACAGAGCGCCAAAGCACGATTATTCCAGACTACCATTCAAGAATCAGACGACGGGCCTCCTTATACGCTGAACGCAGTGCGGTTCTGGTGGCTTCCACGAGGGAATAGAATCAAGGCGGTTGCGTAATGGCCGAATCTACTACACCTACTCCATACGACTACGATCCCGACGCTTACAACCAACAGCTCAAGGACATCGCTCCTTCTTTGTACGATGCCGGCATTGCCAGCCAGGACCAACTCAAGAAGCCCGCTGGAATATGGGACGATGAGAAGTTCGCGAAGATCACCAAGCATCTGCGTGAACCGGCTGTAGACGCTGCACAACAGAGCCTCGACGCCCTGAAGCAGCAGCAGCGAGCCACAGGTATGACGGTGGCCGATTCGACTCGTGGCGCCAAAGCCATCTACCAACAGGAAGCCAAGAACCAACGTCAGATCGCGGACAACATCGACGTCCCTCTGATCCTCGAGCAACTGCGTCAAAGAGACACCGCAGAACGTGCCAACATCCAGCAGGCAGCGGATATCGGCCAACAGCAACTGCAAGGCTTCAACCAGCAAGAGCAGCTCAGGCAGAGCGCGGCCGGCATCACTGGAATGTATGGCGGCGATCAAACTCTGCAGGGCAAGAAGCAAGCGTCCGATCTACGCCTGGCAGAAGCGGCCCAGACCGGATACCTGACCCTTGAGGATATGGACGCCAACACTCTCGGTATTGAACTGGGAGACTACGCAACATTCGAAGAGAAACTCGCGGCCGTAAAAGCCGCCGCGCCCTACCTCAATGGACAGCAGGCGGCAGAAGTAGCCTACGGGAACTCCGTCAGAGGTCAGGTCATCACCCTGTCCGGAGATCAGCAGAAATACCTCCAAGAATACCAGACCAAGCAGCAGGACATCGACACTCGCCTGGCTGAGGCTGGGCTGCTGGGCGACTACACAGACGCCAATGGCGTGGAACACAAGGGCGTCACATTGGACGCGCAACAACTGGCGTTGAAGAAGACCAACGATGAGGTCACAAGGGCCATCCAGGAAGCCTCACAAACCGGTGAGTTCATCGTAAAGGATCCAGATTCTCCATACGTAGGCCAGAGCATAGCCACCCTGCAAAGCTGGCAGATCCAGATGTCTGAAGCCGCACTCACAGGCAAATACACCGGTAGGTATGGTCTCGATAATGAAGAGACCCTCGCGGCGAAGATGCAGATGTGGGATCAGACTTCTCGCGACAAGGCCATCTTCGGTTACGATCAGACGACCACTGACGAGAATGGCAACATCGTGACGTTGAAGGGTGCTGATGGGAAGCCGATCCACGTATACGGCACCAACGAACTCCAGCTGGTCTTGCAGAACGACACCCAAGCATTCACAAAAATGATGAATGAGGGCTACACCTACACTGATGAGAATAACGAGAAGCGCAGGGTCTTGGGAGTTGACGAGAGAGCGCAGGCAGACTTCGATCGGACGGAATCCGCTCGCACGGGTTACGATGAGGGGATTCCCGACCCCAACAAGCCAGGTGAGTTCCAAAAGGATTCTTCTGGCAACATCATCATGCGTCACATCGAGGGAACACAGGAATCTTCGGTGAGACTGTCCGAGAGGGAAGCCGACCTTCGCGAGAAGGGACTGGACGCTGAGACTGCGCACCAGACGGCCGTGCTTGAGCAGAACACCCGTCAGTACGAAGGCTACTCCAAGATTCGCACGTTCACCGCGAAGGACATGGGCTTTGAGGGCGGTGCTGCGGCACTACAGCAAAGCCTGGTAGAAGCCGGTGTGATGAATACGGACGGCGGTCTCGCCACGGGGGCTTATGACAAATTCTTCGTGTGGGCTGACGCTCCTGCCAACGGAGAGGTCTACAATCGGATAAAGGCGTTCCTTGGCGGGAACGCTCCTTCAATGGATCAACTGAGCGACATCCTTTCAGGTGGCGCAGTCGCCATGGTGGACGAGGACGGCAACCCCCGGGTCGACTTCATCGACGGCACGGCTGGTCTTGATGCGCAGCGAATCAAGATGCAGGAGACCCTACAGCAGAACGGATTCACCCAGGAGACATCGGAGCGGCAGGCGCAAGAGCTCTACCAGGAGAAGGTCAACGCCGGATACTGGACGACCGTAATTGACGGCACCGGCCAACCGCGACAGAAATACGTCCGAGGCACACAGAGCCAGGACGAGTACATTATGACCCTGCAGAAGACCCTCAACATATCTGAGGAAGAAGCG
>CALFPI010000536.1 GCA_937919035.1 uncultured Gemmatimonadaceae bacterium | reverse complement strand
CCGGAGCCGCCATGCCGTCTTTTGATGTCGTCAACAACGTAGACATGCAGGAAGTCACCAACATGGTGACCAATGCCAGCAAAGAGGTCGCGCAGCGCTACGACTTTCGCGGTTCGAATACAACACTGGAACTGGACAGTGACGCCGGTCAGATTGTCGTTCGCTGCGAGGACGAAATGAAGATCGAGGCGGTCCGCGAGGTCATCCTGACCCATGCAGTGCGCCGCAAGCTGGATGCCGGCTGTCTTGAGTTCAAGGAGGCGGAACCGGCAGGTGGCAAGACGATGCGGCAGGAGATCGCCATCCACCAGGGGATCGACCGCGAGATCGCCCAGAAGATCGTCAAGGCCGTAAAGGCCACCAAGATCCGCGTCCAGGTCGCCATTCAAGGCGAGGAATTGCGGGTGACAGGCAAGAACCGCGATGACCTGCAGGAGGTAATCGCGTTTCTGAAATCAGAAGACTATGGGGTACCCTTGCAGTTCATCAACATGCGGGATTGATCGTCGGCTCAACGATCCCAGGACACAACGACCCCGGGGCGTCGAGCCCCGGGGTCGTTGCAGCCATCAGAAGATGCTGAGCTTGCTGGACAACCGCACCATGCGGATTTCGCCCAGTTGCTGGACAGCGCCAAGGGTCGTCACATTGTGCAGCACAACGGGCTCGTAGTTGTCCTGACGAATCTCGATATCAAAATCTCCGGGCAGGACCTCCAACTGCAGCTGCCCACGGATGTCGGCGAACGTCGAGTTCGTGACGCGACCCGGCTGTGTCCTGCGAGCTTCCGCCAGCGCCCCTGAGAGGGGGACATCCGTCGCCGCGTCACGCACGGTCATAGCAAACACGTGGGACCCGACTTCGGCGCCCTCGACCACGTCGAACAGACCCGTGCGCAACCAGCCCCCCCCGCCGGGGTGATAGTAGATCGTCAGAGAGCCCTGACGCTTCGGCGCACCGAAAGCAGCATACTGGAAGTCCCCTGTCACCACGCCCTCGCCATCACGAACCTGACGCGAGATCTCGTTGAAGTCATACCGAATGGTGCTTGCGCCAGCGGGCGGCTTGCCGGCGGCCCGTTGGAAGTGGATCGCCAGATTGTCGCGCACATCACGCGTTACATCCACGGCGATGTCGGCTACACCCGGACTCGATGAGTTAAGTCCACGATCGGTGTTGCTGCTGCCGTCACCGCAGGCCACGGCGAAGGCACCCGCGAACAGCAGGGCTGTGAGGGTTGCACGCATGATGTTGCTCCATTGGTCGGCGGTATTGTACCCGCGGACCGGCTCGAGTGTAGTGGGCTGACCTGCAGATAGCACAGCTCGTGCCACTGACGCCCTCGAGTCCGGAGATTACGCGCAACTCATTTCATAACAACGAGTTATAGACCACCAAGAGAGATTCGACCAGGCCTTTGGCAGTGCTCGAATGTTTGCCAGTTGCCAGCTAGAGCCTCGCGGCAGCCACATCCAACCTGCTGGCCCGCAGCGGCTTGCGTCGTACGTACAAGAACTGACCAGGTGATCAGTCGATGTACGGTCCCGGCAGTTGGTCAGAGCCTCTCGGGCATGCCTGGTGCGGAGCGGATCGGCGTTTCGTGGTGCCAGTCGCGCAGGTCACTTTCCAGCTGCGCTGCCACCGTGGCCAGCGTTGTCGATCCGTGCAGATTCGTCAATTCGTACGGATCGACGACCAGATCATGGAAGCAGCCCCCCTCGTCCGCCACCCTCTGCCGGTCCGCTGCCAACTGCAGTCCGAAGAGATGCCCCGGCGTGCGCACGCCGATCTGCCCTCCCGTCGTCTCGATGAAGGCGTGGTCGGGACCGTTGCCGTTGCCGCGCAGGGCCGCCGCCAGACTGTGGCCCTGCACACACGCGGGTGTATGCCCCCCTGCCAGATCAAGCACCGTGGGCATGACATCAATGAGCGACGCCACCTCGTCGTCGCACACCTGATGCTGCAACTGCGACGGCCACCACCAGATCATCGGGATACGGATCGACTCTTCGATCAACCGGCCTTTGTTAAACAGATTGTGGCTGCCCAGATTGTCGCCATGATCGGAGAGGAATACCACGATCGTGTCCTGTGCCAGGCCATTGGCTGCCAATCCGTACAGCAGCCGTCCTACCTGATCATCGACCCAACTGACCATCCCGTAGTAACGAGCCAGCAGATGCCGCAGATCGAAGCCCGGCGGCAGTTGCTGCGTGAAGGGAAGGTGCTCCTGGTAGTAGAGGAAGTCCCACAGGTAGATCTTGAACCAGTGCTCGTCGTACGGCAGGGATCCATCGGCACACCAGACATTGTCGCGCAGGGGCATCTGGTCCGGAGAAAACATGTGCAGATACTCCTCCGGTGCGTCATCCAGAGGCATGTGCGGGGGTGATATGTTGTACGAGAGGAAGAATGGCTTGCCATCGCCGGAGACAGTCGCCAGATAGTCGGCGACGGCCTGCGCCTCATAGTCGATGCTGAACCCCTCGATGAGCTCACCCGGTCCGGTATTCTCGACAAACGTCTGCGCTGTGTGACGGTGATGGACCTGGGGGTACAGGCTATAGTCGAAGCCAACACGTGGTGGTGCCGGCTGCACGTGCCACTTGCCGATATGCGTTGTCTCATAACCGACGGCCTTGAGTTGTTCCGGCAGCGTCGGGTCGAGCAGGAATCGCCGTTCATCCTCGGGGAGTTCCGGCATGGTCGAAGTGCCATCCAGTTGTTGCGCCGAGTAGTT
>CALFPI010000535.1 GCA_937919035.1 uncultured Gemmatimonadaceae bacterium | reverse complement strand
TTTGGTGGCGACTCTCCCTTCATCGAATTGGGCTCGACGCCGCAGAACCTGTCCACCATCGAGTGGCAGGCAGAGCTGCCACCGGGTACCAAGTTGATCCTGCAGACGAAAACAGGGAACACGGTGAAGGGGATCACCCATTTTTACAAGAAGAATGGTGAAGAATACCCTGGCACGGAGGAAGAGGCCCAGAAGTCGTACGACAGCGACAAGAAGTTCTTCGGCGACAGCGCCGTGGGGCAGGTCGTGCGGGAAGTGATCCCAGGCGCTGACTGGAGTGGCTGGAGCCAACCGTATGAACATTCCGGCGACAAGATCGCCTCGCCGAGCCCACGCCGGTACGTCGCTGTGCAGTCCACGTTTCTCACGGATGATCCCACTGTTGCGGCGACGCTGAATTCCATTGTATTGAATTTCGTCCAACCCGTCGCCGACCGCGTCGTGAGCGAGGTACTGCCGTCGCGTCTGGAAAGTATCGGTGCGACGCAGCTTTTTACCTACATGATGCGGTCAGATTTTGAGCCAAACAGCCGGGGCATCGATGAGATTCTGGTCGAGGCCCCTGACGGGCTCGAGTTGAACCTGAAACAGGTGGAAATCGCAATCACAGGACAGCCAACTGTCACATACACACTCGCCGATGAGGCCCTTGTTGTCCTGGCGCAGCAGTCAGACTCCATCTGGGTCCGGCTGCCTGTACCGATCAACGTGGCAGGCGGATCGGCACTGATCAGCCTGCAGTTCGAAGCCACGGTTTTCGGCTTCAATACCTTCTTCACCGGGTCGGTGGGGCATTCGGCGTTTCCGGGGTCGTGGCAGCGTGCCGATGATGGTGACGCCAATGGCATCACCGACAGCGAGACGACCGTCGTGCTGGCGTTGGAGCGCGGTGGCGTGCTCAGCACCGTCGAATTCGACGCCAGCTTCACACCGAACGGGGATGGCATCAACGACCAGCTGCAGGTCAGTTTTTCACTGCTGCGAATCGGTACCCCGGTGCCTACGCGCGTCGAGGTTTTTGACCTGAGCGGCCGCCTCGTCAGAACGCTGCTGGATGGTTCGCTGGCGGCGGCACGGCACACCGCCCTGTGGGCCGGTGACGATCGTTCCGGTGCATTGGTGCCACCGGGGATCTACCTGCTGCGCATTGACTCGGATGTCGACGCCAAGTCCAGCAAGAGCACAACAGTTCAACGGTTGGTGCACGTCGTCTACTGATGTCATCGTCGCCTCCGGGTGTCTGAACAGGAGCCAGGACTTGCCAATGAACCTCGATATACATCGCCCGCACCGGGCCCTGCCGGCACTTGGTCTGGCGGCTCTCTTCAGCCTGTACGCGGTGACGGGACCGCAGGCTGAGACCGTCGTCATCGGTGGCGGCAGTCCGGACGCAATCCCCTGGAGTGCAGGCTTTTCATCTGCCGCCTTCGTCGATTTCGACACCAACCCCGGTCATCTGCAGCCGGCCCAGAACGGCGCCGAGGACAATCTGTCGCTGAAACTGGTCGAGCGTGGTGGCACGATTACGTCGCCGAATGCCAGAGTTGTTCTCGAGGTCTCCCAGAGCAATCTGAATGATCTGTTGAAGAACATGGTGGACGGCAGGGACAGGGCATTCCAGATGAACGTACCGGGTGGCACGGGCATCATCTTCCGCATCGACCTGGGCGGGCGCTTCGGCGTCAATAGAATTCGCTTCTTCCCGCGGGTCGAGTTCGAAGAGGATTTTCTGCGAGGCTATCAGCTGGCCCTGAACGACGGCAGCGAGGAACAAAGAACGCTCTCCGGCTCCCCGGATCTGCGGGTCCTGAAGGTCGACGAGAACAATCTCCATCCAGTGATCGACATCCCCATCCCCCTGCAGTTTGTCCGTTATATCGAGGTGAAACAGCTCGTCAGGGGCGAGTGGGAGATCGACGAGTTTCAGATTTTCGGCGAGGGCTTCGCTTCCTCTGCATCGTACCTGTCGACTGTGTTCGATCAGGGGCGTCCCGCGGTCTTTGGTAACCTTACGTGGTCCATGGGCACCATCGGCGAACCCACCAAAGTGCGTGCCACCGTCGCCACCCGCAGTGGCACGACGCCGGATCCCACCGACAGTCTGGCCTGGAGCGGCTGGTCGCCCCCGTACCCCGCTGGGCAACCCTTACGGGTGACGTCTCCGGCACCACGGCGCTACTGGCAGTTCCGCGCCGATCTCAGCAGCACGGGAATTCTCGAGGCGGCAACGATCGACTCCATCGCCGTCGAGGTTGCCGCCGCCGCCGCGGACTCGCTGACCGCCGAGGTATGGCCACAGACCGCGGCGATCGGTGAGAGCACAGAGCTGCACTACTGGGTTCGTAGTGTCAACAGCCGTGGTTTTGACCGCCTGCGAATTGCAACACAGGAACCCGAGGCGCTGATCCGCTCCGTGCAGATCGATGGCGCAGATGTACAGTGGGAGCAGACGGATGTCGACAACGGTGTTCAGGTCGCCTTCCCACGCATCACCGGCGATCGGTTGCTGCACGTCGTCTTCGACTCCATCGCCCTGCAGTACAACACCGTCTTCGCAGGCATGGTTTTCGACAGTCGGCGCCCGAACGACCTGCCCCAGAACGTTGAATCCGGTGATGCCACCAGCGGGCCTTTCGGTCTCGGCGCGGATCTTTCGGTCACGGTCCAGGTCGCGGAACATACCTTGCATGCCCTGCGCGTCACGCCAGTTCCGTTCACGCCCAACGGTGACGGTGTGAACGACAATGCCACGATTACCTATGACATCGCCAATCTCACCAGTGCCGCGCCAGTGACGGTAGAAGTCTTCGACCTGTCGGGTCGGCTGCGGCGAACGATCGAGTCTGGTCCCCGTGCCAGCGGCCGGTTCCGCGCCGAGTGGGACGGCAATCAAGACAACGGCAAACGTGTTCCACCCGGAATCTATGTGCTTCGAGTGCAAGTCGAGGCCGACACGGGTGCCGAGTACCGAACCGCAATCGTGCCTCTGGTCTACTGATCGCCACCCGAAGAAGAAGCAGGGAAACCCCACGATGACGAGCCATTCACGCAGACCTGCGATGTGGACCACGCGTCCCGTTGCCATCGGTGCCGCCCTGGTGGTTTTGCTTTGTAGTGCTGGCTCCGGGGCCCAGTCCCTGGATAGCCAACAGGGCATGGGGATGCGGCGGGGCGGCGAACTGACCTTTGCCCCAATGGGCCCTGGCGTCATGTTCAGTGCCCTCGACCCGGCGGTGAAGAAATGGTACGTGCCCCAGGAACTGTTCCACGATTTCGGCTGGCAACAGGGGGAGTACAGCAACTACGCGCGCAATCACTACGAGCGCTACGTATCGACGAACCTCGAGGGTGATAATTTCTACGATCTGTACGGAGACTACATCACGCGTGGCTGGCTGATTTACGATTGGAGCCAGACGCAGCCCCAGCAAGGCGGCAGCAACCTGTTCAAGACGGAGAGGTTCCAGTCGTTCTTCAGCAATCTGGTCGTTGCCTCGGACCAGAGGGGTCAGCACCACCTGGCGGTGACCATCGGCAACGAGATCCGCAGCACGTTGACACCCATGACGTTCTCCAAACCGGCGTTCGACGGCATTCAGATTGACTACCAGTCTGATAAATACGAGTTCACCACATTGCTGTCCCGCATCAGCTCACCTGGTGGCGCGGGTCCGCGGAATCCCAACATCCAGCAGACCACGAGCTCTTCGACACTCACTGGCGGACGGGCAACCGCTCAGGTGGGTGACTACCTCAAGATCGGTGCCAACTATATCAGTGCGCACAACTCAAGCCAGTTGCTGGATGCCTTCGAAGGCAGCCCGCGCAGCGGCTCCGTCGCCGGCAGTCAGAATGCGGAGAATATCACGCGAGTTTTCGTACGCCTGTCGGACGACTCGCCTGAGGACAACGAGGGAGGTGTCACCCTCTTTGCCTGGGATCTGATCATCGAGGCCGATGTTGAGAAGTTCAACGATGCCGGTGACGTCGTTGTCGAACGGCAAGAGGTTCGGGCCAGTGAGGTCGGTCTCATCCCTGCACCTCAGGGCGGGTTCCAGCGGGCGGGTTTCTGGGAGGCCAGTGGTTCCGAACAGATCGAGCTTGAGTATGACTTCAGTGTCGCCAGCTACTCCGGGCCAGACCTCTCCGAAATCCGCATGGTCACCTTCGAACTCGTAGTGGCCAACGACTACCGGATTGAGGTAACCTCGGATCGACAGTTCGACCGCCAGCAGGCAAACGTCTACCTGCTGGCCGCCAGGGCCGAGGACAACGTCAAAGACGGTTCCAATCTGAGGGTGCTGCAGATTCCCTACGGGTTGCCTACGGCGACGGAGATCGTCGGCTTCACCATCGAGGCAAATCGGCTGTTGGGCTTTGATTTCTATGGCGAATGGGATCGCAGCCTGAGCTACAGGAAGTACCCGAATCGGGCTCAGACGAGGCACCTGGGTGCGTCGACGACAGGGGACGCCTGGATGATGAACCTGAAGCGAGTCAGCTATCCCTGGTTCATGTTCGGCGAAGCCTACAGCATGGATCACAGCTACAACACCAGCGCCATTCTGGCCCGTGGTGAGACCAACATTGACTATGCCGACAAGGGCTCGTTCTACTACGAGCTCGTCGAGGACAACGACGATCAGGACAGGTTTCCCGACTGGCAGAGGATCTTCGAAAACAGCGACGTGGAAGTCTTTCCGGGGTACGACGAGAATCTCGACTTCATCTCTGATTTCAACCAGAACGACACCGAGGATCTGCCCAACCTCGTGCCCGACTACGAGGAGCCCTTCCTGCGCTACGGCACGGATCGGCCCGAGTTCCTCTTCGGCGTCGACATGAACAACAACATCTGGGTGGATCGCTTTGAGAATGACGACGAGCCGGATTTCCCCTACGGTCGGGACTTACGCGGCTACAATCTCTATGCTGGTCTGAACATCCTGCCGAACCTGAGATTGACCGTGGGTCGGACCGACGAGAGCCTCATTGCCGGCGACGGCGAGAACACCACCAACTACGCGCTGCTGACGCTGCAGAGAGATTACGCCGGGCTTGGCCGGCTGAGATTTTTCCAGGGGTTTCGACTTGCCAAGGACAACATCCGCAACGATCTGCGTCAATGGTCCGAGTTTGACCGGCGCAACATTCCTACCATCGATCCACTGGCCGCCAAGGACACGTGGATCAATTCCTCATACCTCAGCCTCGATTACACCCACGTTACCAATCTCACTTTCACGACGAAGGTCAAGTATGACCGCTGGCATCAACAGCAGCGGCAGCCCGGTCTGCGGCGCGATTTTACCTTTTTCGGTCTGATCAACAAGATGGATTACAAATACGACATCGGGCCTCTGGAGCTGTCTCCGCGGGTGAAGAACGAGCTGCGGCTCGAGTCCCCTGTTGTGAAGGCCGACCCCAAACGTCGCGAGGATCTGACGCTGCTATCGCTCCTGGCGCAGTGGCCGCTGCTGAAAAAATCGACCATGCAGGCGGGTCTGGAGTACGCAATCTTCAACCAGATGCGCCCGTCCGCCAAGGCTGTCAAGGTGGGACTTGAGGACGACTTTGCCGAGACTGTCGGCGCCGTGCAGTTTACCAACGTGACAGACTACCTCGGCTATCGTCTGCACCTGACCATGGGCGTACGCCTTACTCGACGGGAAATTGAGGGTGAGGCGGAGACGGGCCGGGTCGCCTTCGCCACGGTCTATGCCGGTCTCGAGTGACAAACAGGAGAACAATGGAAGGGTTTCGCACAAGATGGAGGGTCTGATGGCGAGAGATCGTAAGGGCTCCCTGGTGGCGCCGGTACTTTGTTGTTGTTTGTGGGTGGGCTCGGCGTGGCTCCTGGGCTGCGCGGAGCCGGAGTCATCCGTCGTCGCAGTGGTTGGCGCGCGAACGATCTCAGCGCCGGAGATGGTTGCCTTCATTCAAGGACTGCCGGAGGATGCACGCCACAAGGGTGAGGGTGAAGCCAGGATTCATCTGCAGACTCTGGTCGACATGGAGTTGCTGCTGATGGAGGCGCGAGCACGGCGCTTCGACGCGAGTCCGGCATTTCTGAGCCGGATGACGAAGGCCCGGCATAGCAAGCTCATCAGCATGTTTGCAGAGCGCACGATTGAGGTTGTCGTGAGCGACAGCGACGTCACAGCCCACATTGCGGCCAATCATCTGGACAGAACCGTGCGGGTGGCAGATATCATGATTCCGGACCTCACCACAGCCCAGATGGTTCTGCGTGAGATCCACAGCGGCGCCGACTTCGCCCAGGTCGCAAGGAAGTGGTCCGCTAACCGCCAGACCGCGCCGCAGGGCGGCGACATCGGCCGCTATGTGAGCCGCTACGACCTGATTCCCATCCTCTCGGAGAAGCTCGCACAATTGCCCGTAGGTTCGGTGTCGGAGCCGATACGCATCGGCCAGGGATACTCCGTGTTCAAGGTGCTCAGTGAAACGGATTTTGAACTCAAACTCGAGCAGCGCCGAAAAGTTGCCGAAGAGTTGCATGCCAGCCGATACCAGGCGGCGCGTGCGGAACTGGTCGGCGAACTCAAGCTGAAATATGATCTGCAGCCTGATACCGACGGGCTCGCGATCTTCTATGACGCCCTGCAGAGGGGCGAGTCTGCCGCCCCAGAGGACCCTCTGGCGACCGTCATCTTCCGTTTCGACGACGGGGTCATTCTTGGCAGTGATGCCATAGACGCGTTCCAGACCATCAAGGGCGACCCACTGTCGATGGCTGGCGATGTCGGACAATTGCAGATATTGCTCGAACGACATGTGGTGCCCAATGCCATGATGCTTGAGGCCGCCAAACGTGCCGGCATTGCCGAGGAGCCTGAGACGGCCGACTGGTTGACTGAACAGGCCCGGCAACTACTGATCATGGGTCTGCGAGCGTCGGTATTGCAGGAAACCGCGCCGCTGTCAGACGCGGATGTGCAGCAATACTACGAAGACAACAAGGGGCGTTTCCTGCACCCCGAGCAGACCAAGGTGCAGGAGGTGCTCACGGAGACTTTGTCTGAGGCGCAACGTCTGCGACAGATGATCGAAGCGGAGGGCGCCGACCTCGGTGATCTTGCCCGGCAGCACTCCATCCGGTCCCTCGATATCCGCGACAACGACGGGCGGTTCCATCTCCACCGCCATGAGGCCGCGGAGTTTGGCGGTTTCGTGGAACATGCTGCGGATGCGGAGATCGGCAAACTCATGGGACCGGTACAGGTCCACGAGGGCTATTCGGTATTCCGTGTGTTGAGCAGGAACCGCAAACAGGAAACCTTCGAGGAGGCGAAGTGGCGCGCCAAGTCCATACTCCGGCGCAGAACGCAGCAGAAGATCTTCGACAAGTTTATGCAGGAGGTGCGCGAGCGCTACGAGTCGCAGG
>CALFPI010000534.1 GCA_937919035.1 uncultured Gemmatimonadaceae bacterium | reverse complement strand
CCGGTCTGTTCCGGCCGGAGGCACCCGTGTCCGGCTCCGAGGCTCTGCTCATCATCCGCGAACTGCAGAACGCCGTTCGCATGGAATTCTGAGGTGGTTTGATAACGCTTTTCCTGCTGCCCCTGTTGCTGGTCGGCGCTGCATGGTCTGTTGATGCAGGCAACGTTACCCATAAGGTGCGTGCCGACGGAACCGCGATGGTGTACTCCGGAGACGTCGTTTCTGCCTGTGAGCGGGCTCGGCACGCAGCCCTGAGGGAGGCGGTGGAAGAGGGCGTCGGCATTCTGATCACGTCAACCACAAAGACCAGCAACTATGCCGTCATCGATGATCAGATTCTCAGCATCACAAAGGGATATGTCCGTTCCTATGAACTCGTTGCGCAGAGTGCCGGCCAAGACGGCAGCTGTCAGGTCACAGTCGACGCTGTTGTCGACCTCGGGCAGTTGCAGCAGCAGCTGGCGGCCCTGGAACTGGCGGCGATTGGCGCCGGACTGCCGCGCGTACTGTGTGTGGCGGATGAGTCGCTTGGTTCCGAGCGCTTGGAGTGGGGCCTGGTGCGCACCGAATTGAGGTCCATCGTTGCAGGCATGACAGATCTGCTTGATGTTGCCGTTGGCGAGGTGTCAGACATCGATCACGACCGGGCGGACATCATAATTCGTGGCTCTGCTGCCGTGCTGCCAACACAGTCACCGATCCCAATGGCCGGTCGGCTTGTGGCAGATGCCGGAATGGCGACAGCGGGAGCGACCCTGCGCGTCGAGCTGGGCTGGGTCGATGCGGATCGACCGATCGGGATTCTGACAGCAAGCGGCCGAGGTGCCGGATCCTCACCCAGAGATGCCGGTGAAAGGGCCCTGCGCCACGCTGTGGCCATGATCGGCGACAGCCTTCGCGTGTTGCTTGCCGAGGAACTGCGCCAACGTGCGTTCTCCACGCGAGTCGTCGAACTCGTTGTCGAGGGAGATAGGGTTTCTACCGATTTGGATGGGCTTGTGCGTGTACTGAAATCCGGACTGGGGCCCCTGCAGTCACTTACACCGAGGCTGATTGAGGTGAATCAAGCAAGATTCCAGATTCGCTCTACTGCGAGCTCCTTTGACCTGGCTCGTCTGCTGAGCGCCCGTGGTCTTGATGACACAAGTGTCGAAATTCTTCAGGTGACGGCCAATGGCCTGCGCGTCGCACTGGGCTCGCCAGAACTGTCGAGGCAGGCGAAGTGATCACCATCAAGGAAGTTGAGTCAGGTACTCTGGCGGAGCGTGCCGGCTTCTGTGATGGCGATCGCATCCTGCGAGTAAATGACACGCCCGTGAAAGACCTCATCGACTTCCAGGTAGCCTGTTCGGAAGAGAATCTGATATTTGAGGTCGAGCGTGATGGTCAGACCTACGAAGTGGAGGTCGAGCGCGGAGCGGGGGAATCTCTTGGCTTCAATCTCGACGAGATGCGCCTGCGGCGCTGCAACAACAAGTGTGTTTTCTGCTTCCTGCACCAGATGCCGCCGGGCATGCGCCGCAGCCTCTATTTCGAGGATGATGACTACAGGCTTTCCTTCCTGCACGGCTCCTACGTGACGCTCACCAACGTCAAAACCGCAGATCTGGAGCGCATTGTTGAACAGGGACTGACACCACAGTACATCTCGGTCCACGCCACCGATCCTGACCTGCGCCTGGCACTGCTGGGCCGTACTCAGGAAACGGTTCCCATCCTTGACCGCATCGACTATCTCGCCCGCAATGGGATCGAGATGCATGCACAGGTTGTCGTCTGCCCGGGAATCAATGACGGCCTCCACCTGGAGCGGACCATTGGCGATCTCAAGGGGTTCTACCCGGCAGTACGATCAGTGGCGCTGGTGCCGGTGGGGCTGACGAAGTTCCGCGGTCATCTGCCAGACCTGACCACTGTCACACCCGACATGGCACGCGAGTACGTGGCCGCAGCTGAGGTCTGGGGGGAGGCTTCCGTGCGCGAAACGGGTGAGCGCTTCGTCTACCCGGGGGACGAGCTCTTTCTGCTGACAGGTCGCATGCCCCCACAGGCAGGCTACTACGATGCCTTTCCGCAGATCGAGAACGGAATCGGTATGGTCCGCAGCTTTCTTGATCGCTGGGAAGCAGGCCACGGGGTCCTCCTGGAAGGACCGGAACGTCCTCTGCATCTGGCAATTGTTACCGGAAAGCTGGCGGCATCCTTCCTCGAGCCGATGATCGCTGAACTCGCCGGTGTGCCACACTTGCAAGTCGACCTGTTACCTGTCGCCAATGATTTCTTTGGTCACGGGATCACCGTCTCGGGTCTGCTTACCGGCGAGGATATCGTTCGCACCTTGAAAGAAGGCCCTTGGGACCTGGCAGTTCTACCGCCCAATTCCATCAATGGAGACGGCCTGACCCTCGATGATGTCACAGTGGATGAGATCGCCAGCCGTTGCGGCGTGAATGTTACGGTGGGCGACTATGACCTTGCAGAGACTCTGCATCGGTGCTTTTCAATTGGCCAGGACGCTGTCCGTCGCGGGCGCGGTCGACAGTTGTCGGAATTGGGCTTTTTCGTAGGAAGACGAACATGACATCGGCACCTGTCACTATCACCCCCGTGCGCCCGATCGTGGCCATTGTCGGGAGGCCCAACGTCGGCAAGTCGACGTTCTTCAATCGGGTCACCGGCACGAGGCAGGCAATCACCGACGATCGACCGGGGGTCACGCGAGACCGGATTCACGCCATTGCCGAGTGGTGTGGCCATCGCTTCACTCTGGTCGACACGGGTGGCTATATACCAGGATCTGATGATGAGATCGAAGGTGGCGTGCGGCGCCAGGCTGAGCATGCCCTGGCAGAGGCAGATATCGTCCTGTTCCTTGTGGACGCGACCGACGGCGTGACCGGCGATGATCAAGATGTAGCAGACCTGCTTCGACGGCGCAATGCGCCCTGTATGCTGGTGGTCAACAAGGTTGATCACCCAGAGGTCGAGCGCTACAATCTCGCTGAATTCTATACACTTGGGTTGGGCGAACCTTATGTAGTTTCTGCCGCCACAGGTCGCCGTTCCGGCGATCTGCTGGATGCCATCGTGGCTCGCTTCGAACACCTCGATGCGGCGCCCCCCACGGACGAAGATGTGGTCCGTATTGTACTTGCGGGTCGACCAAATGTCGGCAAGTCGACACTGATCAACAGGTTGTCTGGTCAGGAAGTATCCCTGGTTCACGGTGAGCCAGGGACCACTCGGGACGCCACAGACGTGACTCTGGACACTGGAGGGCGGCGTTTTGTGCTGGTAGATACAGCCGGGATGAGGCGGCGGTCCAAGGTCGAGGATCCCATTGAGTACTACAGCAATCTGCGGGCTTCCTATAGTATCGAACGGTGCGACGTTGTCGTTGTCCTGCTGGATGCTCTTGAGGGCGCTACGGCCCAGGACGCCCGGATCATCGGCCTTGCGATGGAAATGGGCAAAGGAGTCGTCATTGCGGTCAACAAATGGGATCTGATGAAGAATCGCGAGGATCCGGTAGGCATTGATACATACCGTGACGACATGCGACACCGCTATCCATTTGTCAGCAACTACCCGATCCTTGTTCTGTCGGCCCTTACCGGCAGCCGTGCCTCGCGCTGCCTCGAAGAAGCGGCGAAAGTGCACGATCGTGCTCGTGCACGGATTTCTACGTCCCGGTTGAACCGCTGGGCCGAAGAGGTGACCAAACGCCTGCCACCGACGGGGAATGGCAAGGACATCCGCGTGCATTATGTCACGCAGAGCGGCGAATCGCCGCCGACGTTCCTGATTTTTGCCACGCGACCC
>CALFPI010000533.1 GCA_937919035.1 uncultured Gemmatimonadaceae bacterium | reverse complement strand
CCCGTCGCATTCGCCAGCGAGTCAGCACCCGCAGCCGTGAGTTCGTGCTCTGTATGGAAGATCTCCAGGAGGCGATCGAGAAACCACGGATCGATCCGCGTGAGCCGCTGGATCTCCTCGATGTCGAAGCCCTTCTGCAGGGCTGTGCGAATGTAGAAGGGACGCAGTGAATTGGGTCGCAATAGGTGTTCGCGCACTTCCGCGTCGGACACACGGACTGGGTCGAAATCCTTGCCATCGGCACCCCAACCGCCACGACCGATCTCGAGCGAGCGCATCGCCTTCTGGAAGGACTCGGCGAACGTCCTGCCGATCGCCATCGTCTCGCCAACGGAGCGCATCTGTGTGTCGAGCGAATCCGGCGTCGAGGGGAACTTCTCGAAGGCCCATCGCGGAATCTTGGTGACGACGTAGTCGATCGTCGGCTCGAAAGAAGCTGGCGTCTCGCGTGTGATGTCGTTGGGGATCTCGTCGAGGGTGTAACCAACGGCCAGCTTGGCGGCAATCTTGGCAATGGGAAATCCTGTTGCCTTCGACGCCAGAGCCGAGCTCCGCGACACACGCGGGTTCATTTCAATGACGGTCATGCGACCTGTCGCCGGATCGACGGCGAACTGGATGTTCGATCCTCCCGTATCGACACCGATGCGACGGATGATGCGGATCGCCGCATCGCGCATGGTCTGGTACTGCTTGTCTGTCAGAGTCTGCGCGGGGGCGACGGTGATCGAGTCACCCGTGTGCACGCCCATCGCATCAAAGTTCTCAATGGAGCAGATGATGACGACGTTGTCGTTCACGTCACGCATCACCTCAAGCTCAAATTCCTTCCAACCGAGAACGGACTCCTCGATCAGCACCTCAGTAACCGGGCTCAGATCGAGTCCGCGACCAACGATCGCCTGGTATTCCTCGGCGTTGTAGGCGATGCCGCCACCGGAACCACCCATCGTGAAGGACGGGCGCACGATCGTCGGGTAGCCAAGTGCCGCTTGATGCGTCAGCGCCTCCTCCAGCGTCTTGACGAAGAAGCCCTGAGGCATCTCCAGGCCGATCTCATCCATGGCGTTCTTGAACAACTCGCGATCCTCGGCGGTCTTGATCGCTTCGAGGCGGGCGCCGATCAGCTCAACGCCATAGCGCTCAAGAACACCGGACTCAGCCAGCTCTACGGCCGTATTGAGCGCTGTCTGCCCGCCAACCGTCGGCAGCAGTGCATCGGGGCGCTCGGCTTCGATGATCTTGGTGCAGGCTTCTGCTGTGATCGGCTCTATATAGGTACGATCCGCCATCTCCGGATCGGTCATGATCGTTGCCGGATTGCTGTTGACGAGGACGATCTCGTAGCCCTCTTCGCGCAACGCCTTGCACGCCTGGGTACCGGAGTAGTCGAACTCGCAGGCCTGTCCAATAACGATGGGACCGGAGCCGATGAGCATGATCTTGTGAATGTCGTCGCGGCGCGGCATACTCCTCGCACGTCAAGCGGCTACCCGTGAGCACCGCTACAGGAAAGTAGTGAACAGAATCGGGGAAGGTCGATGAACCGACCCGGTTGCGGACCCTGGGGTCCGGATACGACGCGAGCAGGAGTGCCTGGTTGAGCGCCCCTGCCCGATAGTGTCTTGCCACGGCTCATGCGCTCTGCCGCGTGAACTCCAACCCCGTCAGAATGATCCCTTGGTGAATCCCAACCAGATCAATGCAACAATCAGCGCGATGGTCGTGGCATATCCCACTTTCAGCAGTTGCAGACGGACCCGCGACCAATCCACCTGCCAAGGCCGTAAGCGCCGGAGTCGCCGGGGCGATATGGGGAAGGCGGGCCGGTTCGGCTCGTCACCCTCTCCCAGGAAACGCTGGGCATCGATGAGGCGCACCAACTGCGGGTCGTACTCGGCGATCGTGCGCAGAATCTGTCGCTTGCGCCGCGCCACCTTCTCGGAGAATTCCTGTGTGGCTGCCTGACGAGTTTCGACATCGCCATCTGGATCCACCACGGACTCGTTGGGGTCGCCTATGGAGATATCTATGCTCGTGGCCTCCGCACGATCGGCAATGAGCAAAACCGTCTGCTCACGGGCCAGATTCTCTGCGAGGCCACTCACCACTGAGCGATCCTTGACATTTTCCTGGATGACAGAGTAACAGGCGTCAATGAAGCGCTTGAAATCCCTGCGGATTTCCTGTTCAGAGAGTCCGAGGAGATAGGATTCCTCAATCATCTCTTCGATCGCTTCTTTGACTTTGGACGACATAGCCTCTACCTGAACCCTGGCGCTGAACCCTGGCGACGTGCGGCCGCCACTGACGAGGGCTGCCGTGATGGGGCTGTCGGACCTGTGCGGCAGCACCGATTTACGTTACTCGATCCTCTGACGAGTGTCAAGGAAACGACCCCGTGCGGGCGAGTTCGACAAAGGCCTGAGGAACACCAGCCAGCACATCACCGGCACGCAATCCCCATTCGCCGAAATTGTCACGGGCGGCGTCCCCTGCCAGACCATGGAGATAGACCGAGCTGAGAGCCGCCTCAAGTGGCGGGCAACCTTGAGCCAGGAGGCCTGCAATCATGCCCGTCAGGACGTCACCGGATCCTGCAGTGGCCATTCCTGCATTGCCCGTAGGATTGACGAAGGTGCGGCCATCCGGCGCAGCCACCACTGTCGGGCCGCCCTTGAGCACAACAACGACACCGTGATGCATCGAGAACTCAAGGGCCCGGGCCAGCGGGTCTTCCTTGATCTCCACCACACGGAGCCCGGTCATTCGACTGAACTCGGCTGCGTGGGGCGTAACGACGCGCCCCGGTCCTAATAGGCCTTCGCCATTGCCCATGGCGTACAGTGCATCGGCGTCAATTACGGTGGCCGGCAGGTCCTGGCGCCGTAGCAGGCGGCGCACGAGATCGACAGTCTCACGGTAACGGCCCAGGCCGGGGCCGATTGCCAGAACATCTGCTGTGCGCAATGACGCAACGATCTCCCCCAGGGCCCGCAAGGAAAGACAACGCCGACGACGCACTTCCGGCAGGGCCCTCGTCATGACTTCCGTGAGTTTCGTCTCCATGATATCATGGAGACTGGCCGGCACACCGACTGTAACCCTGCCTGCCCCCGAACGCATCGCCGCATCCGCTGCCAGTGCCGCCGCTCCAGACATGCCGAGAGAGCCGGCGACAACGAACACCGAGCCACATGTGCCCTTGTGTGCGTCGAGAGGTCGAACCGGCAGCTGGCTGGCGATCCCTTCCGCTGCCAGCAAAAAGGTTGTCCCTCCACAGCTGTCGATGGCCGCTTCAGGAAAACCGATGTCGACAACTTCGAGGACACCACAACAGGCTCGCCCGGGAGCGAACAGGTGCCCGCGTTTGGCCAGACCGAAACTCACCGTGACAGTGGCGTGAACGGCGACACCGGCGATGATGCCGTTGGCAGCATCGACTCCGGAGGGCAAATCGACTGCGATGACGGGCCGGGAGCACTGGTTGATGGCATCGATGACCGCAACCTGAGGCGCTCGGGGCGCGCCGCGGAGACCTGTACCGAGAAGCGCGTCGACGACAACATCGCTCTGTCGCAAGGCAGCAGTCAGTCCCCCAGCCAGGGGCAAGGACATGGGTCGGCCCCCCGCCAGTTCGAGGCGCTGCAGGAGACCCTTCGCCTCACCAACGATCTCGTCCCGCTCGACGCCGAGAAATGTGTCGACGGCGACACCCGCCTGCAGAAGGCGACGGGCGACAACAAGGCCGTCCCCGCCGTTGTTCCCCTTGCCACAGACGACGGCGACGCGCATCCCATGGAGGCCACCGAAGCGCGTATCAATCGTCTCCATGACCCGGGCCCCGGCGCGCTCCATCAGTTCGGTGCTGCTGATACCACAACGATCGATCGTGTGGCGATCGATCGCCGCCATCTCGGCGCCGGTAACCAATCGGGAAAATCTGCTCATGTGAGGCGCCTTATGCCTGCCATGGGCGAAGCAGATCTCGCAGGCTCCGTGGATCTCGCTCCAGCGACCGTCCCCCATGTCGTTGCATGATCGCCATCAAGCCAAGATTTGTCACCAGTGCCAACGCTGAAACTGCCCCGAGAACCAGACCAGCGCCGCTGGCAAGACCGATGATGAGACATAGTCCGGCTGCCAGGCCGAGGACCGCCGCATGGCGCACATTGCCCAGCACCAGGAAGGCGCACTGGCGCAGGGCCTGATGCATCGACACCTCTGGATTGTCCACCAGGACAGGAAACAACAGGAGCGCCATCAGGGTAGCAGCAACAGCGAGCCAGAGCATGGTCCCACTCAGCGCCAGTCCGAGCCAGCCGGCCCAACTCTGATAGAACAGTGCGTTCCCCAGCAACAGAGTGATCACCGTCGTCATCAGCAGGCCGCCAGCCTGGGCGCGCCAGGCCAGCCTGCGCGTCAACACCCATGCCTCGCGCAGCCCTCCCTGGCCACCTCGAGCCCAATCGTAGGTTGCGGCGACAACGAACATCGTGGGCAGCGAGAACAAGATCAGCCCTGCTGCGGCAAGAAAACCCAGCGTCACAAGGAACGAATACCCCAGTGTCCCGGCGATCGACGCAGCGCCCCACGTTACCGCGGAGCCGACAGCGATCCAGGGCATCACGGTTACCGCCCACAGAAGATTGTACAGGACGACTCTGCCAAGATGATCGTACAGCGTCAGGAAGAAGTGGCGAACCATTACCACTCACGCGCCGTCGATACCACGGAGCAGGAAGTCGGCGTAGATCCGGGAGGTCTGTACCATGTCGCGCAGGTTCACCCGTTCGTCGGCGCCGTGGGCACGTTCGCCCGTCACTCCGTAGCCGATCCCGGGCAGCCGGAGGTCCTCGACGAAGTAGTGCAGGTCGGTGAAGCCTGTCGTCACGCGGAATCCCGGCGAACGACGCCGGATATTTCGCAGACTGCGCGCGAAGGCCGTC
>CALFPI010000532.1 GCA_937919035.1 uncultured Gemmatimonadaceae bacterium | reverse complement strand
ATCCGCAACGCTCCGGAGCCTGAGGCGCCGACTGAAAATTCTTTGCTGACGCTGGAGCAAGTGTCTCGTTTTTCAGCGGGTCGTACGTAGCGCAAACAAGAGCGGCCCCGCCACCTGGATCAGGTGGCGGGGCCGCTCTTCTACGTTCTGCCTGTCCGGCTACAACGCCAGCACATCACCCATGTCATATAGACCGGGCTTCGCTGCGGCCACAAACCTTGCCGCGCGCAGGGCGCCGAGGGCGAAGGCGTCGCGGCTCGTAGCATGGTGGCGCAATTCGAGGAATTCTCCAGGTGCGCCATAGAATACGGAGTGATCACCGGCAACATCACCAAGGCGCATGGCATGCATGCCGATTTCGTTACGCGTTCGTTCACCCGTGACGCCCTGGCGACCATGGACAACCACGTCGTCCAGATTGCGCTGCAGACCTGCAGCTGCGCCCTGCGCCAGACGTATAGCGGTACCGCTGGGGGCGTCGGCCTTGTGGCGATGGTGCGCCTCCAATACCTCGATGTCATAGTCATCGCCCAGAATGCGCGCTGCTTCCTCGACGAGCTTGAAGAGAACGTTCATCGCCGTGGAAAAGTTCGGGGCGAAAACACAAGGCACCCCGGCCACGGTTGCCTTGAACTCGGAAAGCTCATCGGGGTTGAATCCTGTTGTTCCTACAACCATGGCGACGCCGGCAGCGGCGCAGGCCCTGGCATCTGCCAGGGTGGACGCCGGGGCCGTGAAAGCGATGGCCACATCGACATCTGCAACGGGAATGGCTTCCGTTACCAGAACCTTCGTGGAACTCCGTCCGAGAACATCACCGGCATCCCGGCCCTGGGCGTCGTGCCCGGGGCGTTCTGTGGCACCTATGAGCTGCAGATCATCACTGTCCAGAATGAGATTGCCCAGTCGCTGCCCCATGCGACCAGCAATACCGCAGACCACGACCCTAGTCATGGAAACCTCTAATACTCCGAGTAGACCAGCGCATCGATAGCGCTCTGGTCGGCGAGGCGTGCCTCGATGTCGACGCCGAAGGCGTCACCAATGGGTTGCAGCAATGTGGGATCGTTGGCCCAGACCTGCCGGGCAGCTGCGACGACAATGACGGCAGCCTGTGCCGTCAGTTTGCCCAAGGGGCGGCGGCAGGCGCCAGAGGGCATACCAAGCAGTCGCATGAGGCTCTTGACCGGTGTTGGGTTTCGGGACTTGCAGGGGAGAACACCCTTGGGGCTGTTCTCCATTGTTGTCACACCGACAATACCCAGCAGAGGCGCCAGATCCGCGGCGATCTTGTCGGCCGTAGTCGAGTCGCCGTCGTTGAGAGCATGAGTCATTCGCGACAGTGGCCCGGGCACGACATTGGACATCACCGAAATCACACCTGCCGCGCGGATGTCCTCGCGCTTCATCATTGTTACTGTTCGATCATCATCACCTGACATGATGGTATAGTCGGGGCCGCAGAGAGCTCGCGTCTTTGCCATGTTGGCATAGTCTCCCGTTGCTTCCTTCACCGTCGATACATTCGGATACTGCTCGAAAAGTATCGCCAGGTCCTCGGGGTGCATCATGGCGCCGGTACGCCCCGGAATGATATACGGGATGATGGGCATATCGGGAAACTCCGCCGCCACCGGCGTAACGTACTCCCGCCGAATCTCCAACGAACTGGGACCGTTATAGTAGGGATCGACGAGAAGCACGGCATCGGCCCCCACGTGCGCGGCATGCTCGGTGCCGGCCAGGGCCTCACGCGTGGAATTGGAGCCGGTCCCGGCGATCGATTGGCAGCGGCCCTTCGTGACCTTCACCGTGCGCTCGATGACCTCGTTATGTTCCTCCCACAGAAGGGTGGGGCTCTCGCCCGTGGTACCGACAGCGAGGACGCCATCGATGCCGTTATCGATCTGAAACTCGATCAGTCGTTCCAGTCCCTCATAGTCGACAGTTCCGTCGGCGCGCATGGGCGTGACGGAGGCCGTATAACAACCCTTGAACATCGCGGATAACCTGCCCGGTGGTGCCTTGCGGCGATGGCTGTTTGTTGCGAGTCTAGCGATACAGACCGCTGTGGCGGGAAGTATGGCTGCCGCCCCGCACAGTGTCAACCAGTCCTTGATGGCCTAACCGGTCGCGACGCATTCACTTACGACGAACAGGAACAGAACTTTGGCCACCGAACTGAGCATGCGCTACGGCTGCAACCCGCATCAGACGGGCGCCCGTTGTTTCCGCCCGGGTGGTGAGTTGCCCTTGCAGGCGCTGCACAACTCCCCCAGCTATATCAATCTGATGGACGCCCTGAATTCGTGGCAGCTGGTGCGCGAACTGAAAGCCTCCACCGGCCTGCCAGCGGCGGCGTCGTTCAAACACGTCAGCCCGGCAGGTGCTGCCGTCGGTGTGCCCCTGTCGGATGAGTTGAGACAGGCACTGTTCATCAGCGACAAGGCCAAGCTCAGTCCTCTTGCCTGCGCCTATGCTCGCGCCAGAGGAGCGGACCGGCTCGCCTCGTTCGGTGACTGGATCGCCGTCAGTGACCCTGTGGACCTGGCAACGGCGGAACTGATCCGTGTAGAGATGTCCGACGGCATCATCGCCCCTGGGTACGAGGAGGGCACAGTCGAGATCCTGGCGCGGAAGAAAGGGGGCGACTACAAGATCCTGCAGATCGACCCGGACTACGAGCCAGCCGGGGTCGAGTCACGAGAGCTCTTCGGACTGACCCTTGAACAGCCCCGCAACAACTTCGTACCGGGCAGAGATTACCTGAGCAATATCGTGACGACAAAGCGGGACCTGTCGGAGACGGCCCGACGTGATCTGCTGGTGGCGACCATCGCCGTAAAATACACCCAGTCGAACTCTGTCGTTTCTTCCTGGGAAGGACAGATTGTCGGAGCCGGCGCCGGCCAACAGTCGCGTATCCATTGCGTGCGGCTCGCCTGTGGCAAGGCCGACCGCTGGCATCTGCGGCAGCATCCTGCGGTTCGCGATCTGCGCTTTCGCAAAGGTGTCACTCGCGCCGACCGCGACAACGCGATCGACCTGTTCTTTGAGGATGAACTGTCGACGGCCGAAGAGACAGCCTGGCGCAGCACGTTTCGTCAGCCGCCCGAACGTCTTGACGTGTCGGCCCGGCGTCAGTGGCTGGACTCGATGCAGGGCGTCGCCATCAGTTCTGACGCCTTTTTCCCTTTCCGCGACAACATCGATCGCGCCAGCCGTTCCGGTGTCTCGTATGTGGTTCAGCCTGGTGGATCAAAAAAGGATGACGTCGTGATCGCCGCTGCCAACGAATACGGCATGGCGATGGTGTTCTCCGGGGTTCGTCTGTTCCACCACTGACCGATCCTCACACGGGCAGATGTCGATAGATCGTGTCGCTACCACTTCCATAGCCGCATTCCATCGCAGGTGGTACGTCGACCAGGCTGGTTGCATCGGCTGTGAGTTCGACGGCACAGTCACGGATCTGATTGCCCTGCAGACAGAGGGCACGAACCGACGGATCGATGAAGAATCCGGGTTTGTCGCCACCGGCACCCCCGGTGATCGTGTTGCCTTCAAAAAACAGGTCATGCGCCGCTGTGGCGATCTCTACCTGCCCGTGGCCTTCGGCGGCAGCGTTTCCGGATATCGTGCACCCGCGCACGTGACAGGAATGAACCTCTACCGGGTGTGGTGACGAGCGCACAAGGATGCCCGCCCGTGCATTGCCCTCGACTGTGCAGCCTTCTATCAGGTTGTGGCAGTCCCGGGTGCCAATGGACACACCCGTGCCGTTGTTGGTGAATCGGCAGCCTGTGACGGTGATGTGGTTGGCGCGGACGCAGAAAAAAAAGCCGCAATTGCCGTTGCTGTGACTGTCGCAGTCCTCGAACAGAGCGTTCGTGCTCCCCGCACCAGGATGCAGACCGTTGCCGGTATTGCCGCTGAAGGTGCACCCGCGAATGATGACATCCCGGCAGATCTGGAAGCCGAGGCCTTCGCCGTCATAGTCGCGCTCGCGCACACCCGTCACCTCGATACCGCGACTCTGATAGAAGTAGAGGGCAGCCCCCCGGCAGGCTCCCATGGCTTCTGCGTTGTCGGCGCTGTTGCCTTCCAGAGTCAGGTCGCGCACGGCAATGTCGCGCACCCTATGGGCGAAAATCAGCGGGTACGCCGTGGTCAGGCATGGGTTGTCGGATGCGCGGTAGTCGGCCTCAAGGCCGTGGTCGAGGCCTACCCAGTTGCCCTCAACCCACGTGATGGTAGCAAAGGTTTCGTAGAATCCACGGCCCTTGTCGTCATGGACAGATACGGTCATGCCCGGCTCCAGTCCGGCGGCCGACTGCAGCGGCACATCACACATGCCGTAGTTGTGGTAGCCGGAAAGCGGATAGATGCGTCCGGGGCCCTTGCGCAGTACGGTGGCGCTCCCCTGGCCGACCAGTTCGATGCCGCTGTGCAGAGCCAGGCCTCGGTCGAGCACCAGGTCCATTGGCGGCAACAGGACACGTCCCCCGCCTACGGCGGCCAGATCATCGATCACCTGCTGGATCTGCCGTGCACTCCCGGCTTCGGTGACAGTAAGTTTTCGGTCCATGCATCAAGCCTCTGATATGCGCCAGCTAGCCGCCGTCTACAGGCAGCGCCGTGCCGGTGAGCCATGCCGCCGCCTCCGAGGCGACGTCGGTATGGACGAAGGGTGCCACACCCGCGATCTTCTCAATGCTCGTGTATATATCCTCTGTTTGGGTTGTTTCTTGATGTCGGCCATGACAGCCCGGGCCCCTTCGCGGGCAAACTGCATACTTATCCCTCGGCCGATCCCGGAACTGGCCCCCGTGACAATGGCAACACGATCCCTCAGTCTCATTGGCAGGTCTCGCGCGCGTCGTCCCGGCGTGCAACGGTGCGGTCACCGGCAATCAACGTGGGGGCCCAGCGAGTGTCAATCGAGGGCACTGGCGGCGCTGATTTCGTTCCTCATCACGTTGCTTGTGGGCCTTGGTTCTGCTCCGGCATTCGCCGAGGCGATTGACGTGCAGACCGATCTGGCTGCCACCCCGGCTGAAGCCATCTGGCGTGCAGACGTGGAAGCCAGTCGCAGCCGCAAGGACAGCCTGTTCCGCCAGGATGAGGAATCTCCCCTCCGTTCCAAGGATATCCCGTCCTTCTCGGGCCTGCGCTACTTCCCCTCAGACTTCACCTGGCGTGTAGAGGGTCAGTTCCATCGTTACGGCCGGACGCGACAGGTGCCGTTGCCGGACACCGGTGGCACCACGATCGCCGTGGAACGTTTTGGTCGTTTTGTCTTCCAGCACGATGGAAAACCCTTCTGGCTGGAGGTCTTTCGTAGCCTCCAGGGCGGCGCTCTCACCGTGTATTTCACCGACGAAACCAACGGCTCCCAGACCTATGGCGCCGGTCGGTATGCGGCGGTATCGCAGGCAGACGATAGCACATACATGCTTGATTTTAATGGTGCTTACAATCCATACTGTGCCTACAACGAGGACTACATCTGCCCCCTTCCACCGAAGCAGAACCACCTGCCATTCGAGGTCGCAGCGGGCGAAACAAACCCTGGACCGGAACTTGCTCATTGAGGGTACCAGGAGACTCCGATCCGTAACTCCTGCACCACCTACGATTGACAGGTAACGGCTGCGAACATGAGGCGTTTCATCGTTCTGACCCTTCTTGGGGGCGTGGCTGCCCTGGCGGGCCATGCCGTGGTCAGTTTTGGCCTGCACCCGGAGCGCCTTGCCCCTGTGGCCGTCCTGCTCCAGGGCTGTGTTGCGCTTATCATTGGCGCTGCCCTTTTCGGCACGGGGCTGCTCGGCCTGGCTGACGGTTACGAAAAGTTGGCCTTGCGCGTCGATGATCTGCTGTTGCAGAAAGAACTGACCAGCGCGAGCACGGAGATCGCTGTGCTGGACCAGAATGACTTGTCCAGTGCCAGTCAGCAGTTCTGGCGGGGCTACAGCAGCACCGGCATCGGTCTCAGCTTGTTTCTTGCGGGCCTTCTGGCGGCAACGGCAGCACTCGCCCACACCTCGCCGGTTCTGTTCACCATCGGCGTTGGTTCCGCAACCGTCATCCTGACTGTAGTTGCCGCCACCATTTCCATACGCGGACTGCGCCGGCTTCGGGCGGCACACGTGGGCGTCGACAATTCGGTACGACAGTTGTCACGTCTACCCGACCGGCGTCGACAGGATGACGCCCCACCTGCGCGGAGGCGACGCCCGGCTCGAGTCACGCTGTTCCCACGGGGGGCCTCGACCGGTCTCGATCACCGGCGCGTGCCACGTGAACCACGGGCTGTCGGCACGCCCATATAGGGACGCCCGCCCATCCTCCGGGAGTCACCTGCCCCCCCGGCTTCTTTGCAGTTCCCCTTCCGCAGATTCCTCTCTATATTGGCCCATCGGCAGAAATTTCCCACCTTTTGAGGAAATCCTTGCCGGTTTCTCTGCCGTCGAGTGACATCGGCGATGCCGTTTTTCCTCTCGGATTTTGCTCGTCCTCTCTGAGAAATGGCACTTTCTGCCGCCCCCTAGGCACATTGGTACCACTTTTGCGTAGCCAGTCATCGTCCCAGGCGGGATTCACCCCTACACTCAGAGCTGAGCGCGGGGCTCACATGCAGAGCCCGACGCTCGTGGAAACGACAACAGCCCTCAGATGACGGAATTGTTCACAGCGGTGACACCCCGAATGGCACCGGGTACCGATGCCTGGACACGCCTCCAAGAGCACTGCACTGAGGCGTTGTCAGTGTCACGTGAGCTGTTGACCCGGATCGAGTCAGGTGCCGAGGCAGCCGATCTGCTGCCGCTGCTGCAGCAGGAACGTGATGCAGTGACGGGAGTCCAGCAAGAGGTCGCTCGATTTTCCGGTCAGTTGCCCGCAGCGGGCGCACCCAAACGTGAAGAAATCGCAGCACAACTGGCCGAACTGATGCAGCTCGACGGATTGAGTCGGGATCTTCTGTCCCGTCGCGGGGTGCGCCTGCGCGCCGTTCCCCGACGGGGCCACCGACAACGCTTTGCCGCAGCACGCGTCCCCACGCAACAGAAGGAAGTGTAATGACGGCCACCGAGCCCAGAACGGACCATGTGCTGCAGATCGGGATGGGATCCGACGTCCCTCTCGAGGAGGCCTTCGCCGACTCATACGCGTTATTCAATGAGACGACGCGGCGCTACATGGAGGCATACAAGCAGCTGGAGGAACAGTTCGAGTTCCTCAACGTCCGGTTGGAAGAGACCAATCGCGATCTTCGCGACAGCCTCGAGGAAAAGGACCGGGTCTCCAACTACCTGAACAACATTCTTGAAAGTATGACGGACGGCCTGCTGGTTGTCGGCCTTGATGGTCGCATCAATCTCTTCAATCAGGCGGCGGAAGAGATCACCGGCCGCAGCCAGGAAGAGGTCCTGGGACGCACCTATGAAGAAGTCATGGGTGTCGAAGATGGCCGCGAAAAATCGGTGCTGCACACGTTGGATTCAGGTGACAGTCTGGTGAATCAGCAGAAGGACCTGCGCCGGACCGACGAACGCATCATTCCTCTGGGCTTCAGCACCTCGCTGGTTCGTGATGGCAATGGCGTTGTCCTTGGGGCCATCGAAGCGTTCAACGATCTGACTGCAGTGAAACGACTTGAGAGTCAGGTGCGGCAGATGCACACCCTTGCGGCGCTGGGTGAAATGGCCGCCACAGTTGCTCACGAGATTCGCAACCCTCTTGGTGGCATCGCCAGCTTCGCCAACCTTCTGGAGCGTGATCTGGAGGCCGATGACCCGAATCGCCGCCTGGTCCGCAAGATTACGGAAGGCGTGTCGCGCCTGAACCGCACTGTCTCCAGTCTGCTCAGTTACACCCGCCCACTCAATCTCAATACCCATCCCGTGGATCTGTCGCAGACCGTCGAAGAGGCAGCTGCCTTCTTCGAGATCGATGCCAATCGACAGACACCTGACGTAATTATCGAACGGCGGTTCGCCGAGTCCCGCACGTGTCAGGTCGACACCGAACAGTTCCACCAAGTCGTGCTCAACTTGCTGTTGAACGCCCGTCAGGCGATGCCCGACGGCGGCACCATTGAGATCGAGTTGACGTCCCGAAGCGCCGAAGATGGCGACTGGGCCCTCGTCGCAGTGCGCGACAGTGGTATTGGCATTGAAGCCGCCGTCCGCGACAAGCTGTTCACGCCTTTCTTCACCACCAAAGAGGACGGCACCGGCCTCGGCCTGGTAACGTCACGCAAGATTGTCGAAGCCCACGGCGGTCGGATCACCGTGGACAGCGTGCCCGGCGAGGGTACCTGCTTCACCATCGCCCTACCCATGTAACTGAAAGCGTCTGCCACAGCGGCAGGTGCACCGAACCCAAGGAAGAGATCGACATGGCAACCAAACGCATCCTCGTAGTTGATGACGACTCCTATGTCCGCGGCGCGACCGAAGAAATTTTGATCCGTAAGGGGTACGACGTGGATACGGCATCGGCCGCTTCCGGCGCGCTGCAGAAGTTGGATGAGGGCGAGTACGACCTGCTGCTCTCGGACATCAAGATGCCTGGGATGAACGGCCTCGAGTTGCTCGAGAAGGTGAAGACGAAGTGGCCGGAACTCACGGTGATCCTGATGACGGCCTACAGCTCTGTGGAAGATGCGGTACGGGCCATGAAGCACGGTGCCTATGACTACATCCAGAAGGGCTCTGAGTCGACGACTGCGGAAACGGAGATCGTCGTGGAACGGGCCCTGAAGTTCCAGGAGACGGAGCGGGAGAATCGGCGCCTGCGCTCTGAATTGCAGAGCCGCTACGGCTTCGGCAACATGATCGGCAAAGCCAAGCTGATGGAGCAGGTCTTCAACTACATCGAGACCGTCGCCGACAGTCCGGCGACAGTTCTGGTCACGGGTGAAAGCGGCACTGGCAAGGAGTTGGTCGCCCGCTCGTTGCACTACAACAGTGCACGCCGCAACGGCCCCTTCATCCGACTGAATTGCGCTGCCCTGCCGAAGGATCTGATGGAATCGGAGCTCTTCGGTCACGAAAAGGGTGCCTTCACCGGCGCCATCAAGCAGACTCGCGGACGCTTTGAGATGGCCGACGGCGGCACCCTGCTGCTCGACGAAATCAGTGAAATCGACCCGTCCCTGCAGGCGAAGTTGCTGCGTGTGCTGCAGGAACGTGAATTCGAGCGTGTCGGCAGCACCCAGACGATCAAGGTGAACGTGCGCATCGTTGCCACGACCAACCGCGATCTGCAGAAGGAAGTAGATGAGGGCAACTTCAGGCAGGATCTCTACTACCGCCTGAATGTGATCGAAGTCGAGATGCCACCCCTGCGTGACCGCCTCGAAGATGCTCCTGCCCTGGTGCGCGCCTTCATCGAGCGCTACAACGAAGAGAATGGCAAGAGCATCGTCGGCATAGATGACGAGGCCCTGGAATTGGTCATGCGCTACGACTGGCCCGGAAACGTGCGCGAGCTGGAGAACTACATCGAACGTGCCGTCGTCGTCGCCCCCGGAACGGTGTTGACTGTGGCCGACTTCCCCCGCAAGCTTGCCGCCGGCCCTGGCATTTCGAATGGCGACGATGGTCTCCAGGTAGGCCTTACGGTGCATGAGATGGAGCGCCGACTCATCATGAAGACGCTGGAAGCATTCAGCGGCAATCGCACAGATGCGGCATCACAACTCGGCATCAGCACCCGCACACTGCGTAACAAACTGCATGAGTACGGAGAAATGACCGCTTTCAAGCCTGGCAACGGCCGACCGTTCCTTGAGTCAGAGATCGTCTGAGGCAGCGAGCAGCCCCCCTCCGCCCCTCATTTTCGCCAAAGTCCCCCGGAGGCAAGCTCCGGGGGACTTTTCTCGTTCTGCTACCGGAGCCGTGTGATTGCGCTCACTGCTGCGCCGGGCTACTTTAACCGTTCTTATCTCCCTGCCCTTGCATGATCTTACGCAAGGTGAGTTCCTCCCGTTGGAGAGTACCCGTTGGCTGGCAATCCTCTGATCATACTGGGCGACAAGATCGCCAAGCGTCCACACCTGATGTCCTTCGTAAAGGGGCTCAAGGTCGAAAATGCGATGCTCGATCCGGAGGATCAGGTTCGCTATGCCGTGTGCTCGGATTCCGGCGAGGTCGCCACGACGCTGAAGAAGTTTTCTGCGGACGTCAAGATGGTCCTCATCGGGCCGGGGTTGCGTGGCAACGGCGTTACCGTAGCGCGTATGCTTGCCAGCCGTGCCCATATTGTCATGGTCGTCGATCCGAAGGTGAACCCTCTCGGCAGCAACCCAAGCGATTATGCCACGACCCAGCGCAATCTCGAGGAACTCGACGTGATTCTGGTGCTCGAGAAAGATGCCGACGAGGCTTTCTACCAGCCGCTGATTCAACAATACATCCTTTCTGGCATGGTTGCCGGCTCGGATCTTGAAAGCATGACGCCAGAGCAGCGGGCGGCAGCCATCGACAAGCGCCTCGACGCGGTCAATTCGTTCCCATCTCTGCCGGAAACTCAGCGCAAGGTAGCCAAACTCGACGATCTCGATCCACCCAAGAAGTGGGCAGAGGCCATCGAACCGGACCTGCCGACAAAAACCGTCATTCTGCGCATCCTGAACTCGGCCCGCTATGGTTTTCGTTCCCGAGTGGAAACCATCGATCAGGCTGTGGCTCTGGCCAGTGCCAGGACGATCCGCGAGATCGTCACCGCCTGCCAGATCCGACAGATCTTCCAGAAGACCTCCGAAGCCACGATCGACCAGTTCTGGCGACACTCTCTTGCGGTTGCCTTCTTCGCCAAGCTGCTGGCCCTTCCCGCCGACCCGGCCGAGCAGGATTCGCAGGCGAAGACGGAGATTGAGCGCTATCAGCTTGAGGACGAAGAAGCGAAGCTGCTGAAAGAGACGGGGCTTTGGCGGAAATTCTCCTTGGGCGAGAAGGATGATGCCTTCACCTCGGGGTTGCTGCACGACGTCGGCAAGGTGACGATGGTCATGTGCCTGGAAGATTCCCTCGAACTGGTCATGACCTTGATCGAGCAGGAGGTGCAGGAGGCCCAGAGCGAGAACAAGATGTGGGCCCATCCCGTGATCGAGATCGAGCGATTCCTCATGAAGGACCTCGACCATCAGGTCATCGGTGGCCGACTTGCCGACCGCTGGGAAGTCGACGATAACCTTCGACAGGTCATCATCCATCATCATGATGTCACAGAGAACTCTCCGGATCTGCTGAAGCTGGTCGCCTTTGCCAACATGGCCGCGACCTGTCTGTTTCCCTACCCGGCGGCGGATTCGCAGCACCCCTTCCCGCTGCTCTTCGCGCGCATCGACAAGGGCCTGAAAAAATCCACCAAGTCGGGCACCGAGGCCGTAGACGAAATCATCAGCACCGAGATCTTCGAGGACCTTGTTGATGTAATGAATCGGCTGAATATCCCCACCTTCATGTGGGAAATGATCGACTTCAAGAGCTTCTTCAAGCTCTGCTACGTGCTGGCGCCTCGGATTAAAAGCGCCACCATCGGCTTTCTCCAGCAAACCGGTGGCTGACAACAGACCCGGGGTAACCACCGCAATGCCCGAATTGCCTGTCGGCTTTCCTCTCCGTCTCGTCTCCAGCTACCAACGGCGCACGGGCATATGGCGGGGGCGTCGCAACACCGGCCAGATTGTCTCTTCTGGCACACTCGTGGTTGGCACGCGACTGTTCTCCGATGGTGCCGTGCGACTCCCCGACGGAGCCGACGAATCGACCCAGCTGGGAGCACTGCTGTGTGAGCGCGCCCTGCGCCTCGTCGCCCGTCGCTTCGATGGAGACATGCACCTGGCGGATCTTGCCGGGCATCTGTCCAACAAAGAAATCCCCATCGCGTTCGTTACCGGCCACGAACGCCTGACGGATTGGGACGGGGCACGACTGTGGTTGTCGACCGACGTTGCGCCGCTGTATGGAATTCGCCTTGATCCGAACAAGAAGGATCTGGCGGTAGCTGTCCCCGAACAGCTGCGTGGGCTCGAACTGGCCTTCGCTCTCAGCCTGTTTGCCCAGTTTGACGTCATCGCCGGCGCCTCCCTACGCTCCGCCCTGCACTGGATATCGACTCTGTACGAGCGCCTCAGCCGCCCGGATCGATCCATCCTGCACGGTGTCCTCGAGGGCCCACACATCGACTCGGGGAATCTCCTATCGCTGTTCCTGCGGCGAGCGGCCCATACCACTGACACCGAATCCCGTGACCGGTGGGTGACGTGGATTCTTGGACAGGATCGCCTGGACCTGCCTTACAATCGCCAGGCGGCGGGTGAGGTTCTCGACAGCGATACGGATGTAGATGAGAAGCGCCTGTTGTTGTACGGCATCCTGCGCGACTACGATCCTGATGTCGAGATGGACAACATTCGCCGCTTGGCCTTCGAGGCGAGGTCGGCGCGTCAGCAACTCGTCTTCGGCCGAATGAGCCGCGCCTTTCACAATCAGGGAACGTTGTTTGCCGACGGTGCGTTGCTGGAGCCTGGCGACGACTGGCGTCAACTGGGGGCGCAGGCCTGGAGTCTGGCAACGGGTGCCGAAGCCATGCAGTCACCCGCCATGGAACTGCAGATGCTGTTGCAGGGAAGTCTCCCTGTTTCACTCATCCAGATGGAGGGAGCCTGCGAGCGCTACGAGGAAGCCGCCCTCGATGCTCAGCGCGATGGGCTGATGGCCCGTCTGCGGCTGGCGCGCGCCCGGATTGAGGACCACGGGGATGAACTGGCATCACGCACGCCCTTGCCACCTGTGGCACCGGAAGAGATCACCAGATTGACATCGGACCGTCTGCATTTGGTCGAACAGGTGCGAGGTGAACTGCTGCGTTCACCGGCGCGAGACGCCGCCTATGTCATCATCAGTCAGCGCCCTTCACCGACCGGCTCGCATCTGCTCGTCAAGATCAACGAGTTCGAGGAGCCCTACCTCGGCAAGGCCGACAACCTGACGAAGCTCGTACGCCTCGCTGGCGACCGTGTCTACTCAAGCCCTGACTATCGCTGGCTGCGCTTCGCCGATCATTGGATCGAAGCGATCCCTCTGTTCATCAAGGAAGAGATCCTCGTCGACGAAAACGGCGAGGAGAAGACGCGAACCGTAATCGACATCGCCGGCATGGAAGAGTCCTTTCGCGAGGAGATGGCAGACCATTGGGCCGAGAACCTCCGCGCTGTCCTGCTTTCCGAACAGGTCGCCGCGGGTCGGCTGCAACTCTGGCGCGAAGCAGGTGCAGAGAATACGTCGGGCCTCACCGCCGATGATGAGATCCTGGCCCTGACATGGGCGGCCGGCGCCGCGCCGGAGGATCTGGCCGCAGCAGCTCTACTCGTGCGGCACGTAGCTGACGCCCCGGGTGGTGACCTGCAACGCCTGGTCGAGGAAGAAGAGCTTGAGCCCTACGACGCACTGCTCGCGATCCTTGCCGCGGCAGCCGCTGATCCCCAGTCCTTGTGGTCCAGCACACGGGTTGCTGCACAATCGACGTCGTGGCACTCCGCAGTGCTGCAGGCCCTGGGGGCTGAGGCAGCAAATGCTATCGAAGATCTCGTGCCGCTGGTTCTTGCGCCCCGACGGCCACTGCCCGTCCTGCACGTGCTGACGACGCAGTCTGCGGGTATGACCCAGGGATACATTCGCACGTGGCTTGAGGAGTCGATGACGTTGTACAACGTCATCAACGAGGCCGGCCTGGGCGCCGAGGTCAACAGTCGGCAGCAGCGGTTTCGTCAACGTCTCGCTGCCCTGGGCGCCAGAATCGTGAACGAGCTGGGAATCTGGGTCGAAGTGGAAGAGGCCGCCGCAGAAGAAGACCTCAACGATGATGCCGCTGTCAGTCGCGTCGTCGGTCGCAATCGTTCCGTGCAGGAAGAGGTCGCCGTGCTCGGCGCCCTCCTTGAGTTGAGCGAAGAACGTTCCGGCCCGCGCAGTGACGAGGATGTCGACGATCCCGAGGAACTGGCGGCGGTGATTGCCGCCGGTGGCAGCCAGTTGCGGGATGAGGCTGTCGCACGTGTCGTACAGCGCAATGGGCGCCAGTTGCAGCAGGACGTCGCCGCGGCGCAGTTGGCGTCTATGGCATTGTCGGTGCAACAGGCGACACTGCAGGTTGTCGAAGCAGATGAGCTCTACCGGCAGGACCTCGAAACTTTCGTCCGCTTTCTGGCACGGGCCCGCCTGCTGCAAACCTGGGCGACGGAGCGTGGCGCGGACGGCGATGATCGTCGCAAGAGTTACATGCGACGCTTCTCCAGGCTGTCGAAGACAACGGCGCGCAAGCAGGTTCTGCTGGAGCGAGGTCTCCAGGTGGAGGCCCTGGTCCCCCGTCACCGCTACAGTGCCGTTGGTGGCAGCAAGAGATTTCATCTGTTGTACACGCCAAGCCGTGTCGATCTGGGTCACCGTGAGCGCGAATCCGTGGAAACCTGGGCCCAGTGGGTGGGTGGCGCCGATCGTGCCGCGGCACGCGTGGGTCGCGAAGTCTACGGCCTCATCAACAAGACCGTTCGCAGCTACGACAGCTTGACGGAACCCGAGGTCCTGAAGACCGGAGAGAACGCCAGCATGGCGTCGCACTTCGCCTTCTCCAACGCCCTGTCGCTCATGGTGTCGGCCAGTGCCCATGGCGATATCGAGGAGATGGGCGACCAGATGAGCCGCCGGGGGGACCGCATCATCCATCCCGCCGGTGAGGGGTATGGCGGTTATTGCGTACCAAAGGACGGTCTGTTCCTCGAATTTGTGCTGACACTGGGCCGCACGGAAAAGCTGCACCAGCTCGGCGTCCCGGGTGAATACCACGATATCGTCGCCGCCGCAGCACACGAACTGCTGGATCGGCAGAACGATTTCGCTACCGCCTTCGAGTGGGAAGCGTGGGCCGCCGAGCGCCTGCGCGATACCGGGGGTGTGGAATCGATCTTCGGCGTTCGCTCCAGCGACGATGGGCCGGTCCCCGTCTTTCAACTGCCACGCCTGGCTGAGGTCCTCGACGGCCTGGGACAGCCGGAGTTGCGCAATCCGGAGCGCGTAACAACGGCCCTGGTTGCGCGCTGGGGCATACACAAGATGGTCGCCGGCGGCGAACACGTAAACCGCTTCATGCCGTTCTTCAAGACGTGGCTGCTGCGTCAGGGCATTGCCGAAGCCACCCGTCGGCATGCCGGCGTCGCCACGGCACCGATCGTCATATTAACTGCAGAGTACAAGCCCGACACGCAGGATGGCCGCTTCGCCGTGGGCATGCGCAAGTTTGAGATCCTCTGTGGGACGGGTGACCATCTGTACTACGCACTCGATGCTGATGGCCAGACTCTGGCAAGTCTGTTGTCCGAGGGCTACGAAGCCGTGCGGGAACGGGGTCGCGCATCCCGTGCAGCCCGCATGCTGGGTCTGCCGCCAGATGATGACGCCACAACAGAGGCGATTGCCGCGTTGTTCCCCGCGCCAGCGACTCCAGCCGAGATCCGTGTCGTCTCCCCCACCGGGCTGTCGACACAGGACCTGCTCGGCTACACGAGTGATACGAAGCTGGAGACCATCGCCGAAACGACGCGGGCGGAACTCACCGCCGCAGGCTTCACCGATGCTGAGATCGATGCCAGTCTGGCAACATATGGACCGCATCCGGCCCAATGGGCGACAGCTTCCCCCGAGGCCGCCATCTGGCAACAAGAGCATGGGCAGTCCCTGGGCGGGCGGCTGCACGTGCTCGCCCTGCAGGTACTGGGCCCGGAGCGCACCTATGAACGGTCCCTCCAGGGCGCCGACGTGCTCGACACCGGTATTCCTCACAGCGCCCTCTTTGAGTTGCTCGCCGATCCGTCGCAGATATGCCGCTTGATGCTTGAGGGCAATGACGACAGCGCCCTCGTCATCGTCGATGGTGCCTCCGGCGCCCGGCGTCGGGCGATGAATCGCTTCGACGTCATGCTCTGGTTTGCCGCCGGAGAACGTTTCGGTCGCGAGCCCGTCTACGTCAGGATCGGTGTG
>CALFPI010000531.1 GCA_937919035.1 uncultured Gemmatimonadaceae bacterium | reverse complement strand
GAACAGAACGTACATCAGCAGGCCGATGGCAAGATTCACCAGCGCCACAACGTAGACCGATGTCGGTCCCGCGGGCTCAAAAAGCTGACCGATGACCCATGGTATGGACATGCCACCGGCGCTGGAACCAACGAAGAACCAGCCTGTGGCCCGGCCGGTAATCGGCATACGCCCCCCCGCCAGCGACAGCACGGTGGCAAACATCGGTGCCACGGCCAGACCGCTGGCGATCGTCGTAACCCAGACGACACCCACGACCTGTGGCTGCAGCAGCGCTACGGCAGCAGCCAGCGCACAGCCGCCGTAACAGAGGAGCAGGATGGATGTGGGCGCCAAACGTGCCGCCAGGGGAATGCCCAGCAATCGGCCCAAGGTAAAAGCACCCCAGAAGGCCGACGTCAGCAGCGCCGCCCCCGCTTCGTCCGTGACGTGCTGGGTCACGGCGTAGGTGTAGATCCAGTTGCCGAATCCCACCTCGGCCCCGACCGTGGCGAACAGCAGGCCGGCAATCAGGAAGATCGTTGTCCGGTGCTTGTGCAGCGACGCCCCCTCCTGGCGGGCGTGGGATGCAATCGGCGGACTGGGCAACCATAGCAGCATGACCATGACGGGAAGCAGGAGCGCCGCCAGGGACCAGTAGGCAAACGTCACGGAGCCGTCGAGGCCCATCGCCAGGCTGACCACCAGCGGTGACAACATGGCACCGACACCAAAGAAGAAGTGCAGGCCGTTCATCCACGGGCCAAGACCGGTTGGGTACAGCCAGCTGAGCAAGGTATTGCCGCCGACATCGAGCGTGCCTTCGGCGATCCCGAGACAGACGAAGACGCAGGTCAACGCCGGCAGCGACGGGCTCAGGGGCGCCAGGACCATGGTCAGCGCCATGGCGGCGAGCATCGATGCCATGAGGGGGTGACCCGGGAAGCGATCGAACAACCGCCCGCCCAGCATCGCCCCGGCCAGGTAGCCGCCGGAACGCGCCACAAAGACGGTGCTCAGAGCACTGAGGGACACATGCGTAAGTGCCGCCAGTGCCGGCAGCGTGGGCCCCAGGGAGGACAACACGAGACCCAACCCGATGAAGGCACAGTAGTAGGCGCACGTACGCCACAAGCGGTCCCGTCCCGTCATCCTGTCATTTGACTTTGCCGCAACAGGTGCGGTACAACCCGGTACCGGGGTTTCTCGGCCCGCGCTTCCGCACTCCGTCCATAGGAGTTGGGACCATGGTCATCATCTTCTTCATCTTGCTGAGCATCTTTGTCTGTATCGTCGTCGGCCTTTCGGCTCATTTTGCCCGCAAGGTTGATGAACCGACGGCAGTTGATCCCGGCAAGTAACAGGCTGCGCCCGCTTGCGGCGGCCTGGATACAAACGGGCCGGTCACCGCCCTCACATCACGGCAACGACGTCGAGCCACCCGCCGCGGGCGGCGTTGGCCTCGCCGATGGCGTCCTTTGACCCGAGCACGACCACACGTCCTACGTCATTCATCCGCGCCAGTATCTCGCCGAACTGACGGAAATCTTCCGCCGTTGTCGCCAACACGGCAGCGCGCATTTCCTGGCGGTACTCATCATCTACGCCCGTCAGTTCGCGCATCATCGACACGTATCCCTTGGCATCTGGCAGGTGGTAGGAATCCAACTCACCAATGGTGCCAATGATGGATTTCGTCAGCTCCTCACCGGACAGCTGCAGGTTCTGCAGGAAAGCTGCCGCACCATCGAAGGCATCCACCGTGCCCTGCAGATTCGGATCACGGTATGAGGTGAAGGTGAAGATGCCGGTGAAATAATCGAAACCGCAGAACGCACCATAGGCTCCACCCTGTACCCGCACCCGGTCCCACAGGTAACTGTTGCGCAGATATTTCGTAATGACGCCGACCGAGCCCTGCAACTCATAACCGAGGTCGAACAGGTTGCCACCCTTGGCGACGTAGTTCACCTGAGCCGGGAGGGTCAATCCTTCATTCACCGGTCGCAGCACCGCGTTCCAGTCGCCGGTGGCAACGGGGCGCTCCGGCAGGGCCTGTACCAGCGCGGCAATGTGTGGCTCGACCAGAGAGCGGTCCTGCGCCGGGAATGTGGCATTCACCAGCATCGTTTTGCGATTCACCAGGTGATCCCGCACGGCCTCGAGGCGGGCCAGCACCGAGGCCCAGTCTGTCTCGATCTGGTGCACGAGTTCACGCAGAAAGAACAGATTGCTGAGACCCTCCATCTGTTCGATCGCCCAGGAGGCCTCGGTGAACTGCGACTTCAGGCGCAAGTTCGCCACGGCGTGCCCCCCCGGAACCAGCCCTGCTTCATCGCCGGCCTTTTCTTCCAGGGCCATCTGCAGAAAGCGCTGCGGATTGTCGAAATTGGTCGTCAGCAGCACATCGCGCACGACATCGAGCAGATCCCCTGTCTGCTGCAGCATCGCTTTGCCCCGTAACAGGAACAGACCGACAGGCTCCGATTTCTCTCGATGATTGGTGACCATACTGGTTGCCCACAGGCCGCCGGTCCGTGAACCGATGCGCTGCGACAGACGCACGAAATCCTCGGTCTGGGTGCCGATCTCCAGCAGGCATCGACCAAAAAGTGACACATAGGGCAGCAGGTCCGACGGTAAGGTGCGCAGATCGAAGCCGATATCGAAGTAGACGATGCCATTGGTGAACAGATCGTGATACAGCGTGCGCACGCCCGCCACTTCGGTTCGCTGCACCGGGATCTGGCGGATCTTGTGGTCGATGTCATCCAGCGACAACGTCGGGATCTTCGCCAGATCCGCCGGGTCATCGGGAGCTTCCTGCCGGGCCTTCAAGTCTGCCGCTTCACCAGCAACACGCGCCATATCCGCCGCCGACATTGACGCACGCACCTCGGCCAATCGTGCCTTCTCTTCGGCCTCTTCGCGTGCGGACTGAGCCGCATCGGGGCGCACGTAGACCGTTGTTCGATGGGGATTTGCCAGCAGGTGTGTCTCGATCAGGCCTTCGAAGTAGCGGCCGAGCCCGATACGTTCCTTCAACGCCGCCAGAGGCGCCTCGAACGCCAACGGCTCGAAGGGATCGTCGCCGTACAGCCAAGTCGACAGGGAGCGCAGCATCAGGCTGATCCCCCGTGGTGAGGATCCCGTGTTGTTCTCACGCAGGCGAAACTCGGTCGTGTTGAGTGAAGCCTTCACCGTTTCAGGATCGATGCCGTCACGTGCCAGCGTCTGCAACGCCTGGACGACGAGCCCTTCCACCTGCGCCTCATCTTCAGCTTTGACGCCCTTGAGCCCGATGGAGAACAGCAATTGACGCAACTCCGTGTCCATGCCACCACCGGCGAGATCCTCGCCCAGCCCCGAGTCGATCAACATCTTGCGCAGCGGTGCTGCCGAGGAACCCAGCAGCACGTGATCGAGCACCTGCAACCCCATGCGGGTGCCGTAGTCGATCCCGTCCTCGAGCAGCCAGTTGACCGTGACATAGTGCTTCTTCGGCTCCCCCTCCTCACCCGTATCCTCACCAGTATTCTCACTGGCATCCTCTGCGGCACTGACAGCGTAGGTCGTCTCGATCGTGCGCGGTTCCGTCCAGTGTGGCTGCACGGCGACGGCGGAGTCTACCTCCCGCCGCTCGAAGCGCGCCAGATATGACTCGAGAACATCGAAGCGTTGCGCCACGGGATCGTCGCCATAGAACCAGATGAGAGCATTTGACGGATGGTAGAAGTCACGGTGGAAAGCCTCGAACTGTTCCCACGTGAGGTCGGGGATATGGCGCGGGTGCCCCCCGGACTCGACGCCGTAGGTGTTGTCGGGGAACAGCCCTTGCTGGATGGCATCGCCGAGGACACGATCCGGTGACGAGTAGGCCCCCTTCATTTCGTTGAAAACGACGCCCTTGTAGATCAGGTTGTCGCCTTCGACCTCGTAGTGCCAGCCCTCCTGCTTGAGTGTCTCAGGTGTCAGCCGCGGGTGGAACACGGCGTCGAGATAGACATCCACCAGATTGTGGAAGTCCTGCAGGTTCTGACTGGCCACCGGGTAGCAGGTCTTGTCCGGATAAGTGAAGGCATTGAGGTAGGTCTTCAACGAACCCTTCAGCATTTCGACGAAAGGCTCTTTCACCGGGTATTTTTCCGACCCGCACAACACGCTGTGTTCGAGGATGTGAGCGATGCCTGTGGAATCGGTCGGTGGCGTGCGGAAGTTGATGCCGAAGACCTTGTTCTCGTCCTGGGGACTGGCCAGCGACATCAACTGCGCTCCCGTCGGATGCCGATAGAGGCTGGCTTCCGTGTTCAGTTCGGGGATGGCCCGTGTCTCCACCAGTTCAAATCGATGCGTCATGCCAGCCCCCAGACTTCAGCGGCGGTGCCGCCGAGGATTCGATCCCGTTGTGCGTCGGTGAGGAAGTCGAAACCTTCCCGCACCAGGCGCAGCTCGTCGGCCAGGGACAGCCAGTTGTGCTTCGTGCGATGCACCCCGGGATAACCGGTGCCCCACAGGCAGCGCTCCGCACCAAAGGCGTCGACGAGCCTGCGCACGTAATCGTGCATGTCCGTGAAAGGAAAATCCTCTTTCGAACGGCCCTTCACATCCGAGATCTTGACGTACAGATTGGGATGGCGCGCCAGGTCGATGATCGGCTGCCATGGCTCTGGACCCTGCGCAAGCTGCGGATAGCCCATATGGTCGATGAGCAGTTTCAGGCTCGGGTGGCGTTGGGAGATCGCATCGATCTGATCGGCGAAGGGGGGACTCGTGTGGAATTGCACCACCGCATCGAGCTCGGCCAGGACATCCCACATCGCCCGGTTGCCTTCGGTGGTCAGCACCTTCTCGTCCTTGTAGTACATGGGATGGAAGCGAAAGCCTACCAGTCCCCGCTCCTCCATCCAGTAGCGTGCCCTCTCGGCGTTGTTCGCCTCGTCCTGTGGATCGATCATGCCGTGGCCGACGAATCGATCCGGAAAACGTGTTACCGAATCGGCGATATAGCCATTGTCCCATGTCGACCAGGAGGTCTGCACCAGTACCGTGACATCGACGCCATTGGCGTCCATATCAGCGATCAGTTCATCAGCCGTCGCCGGCACATCCGGCAACGAAGTGAAGTTTGGCGCTGTGGGTCCCACCGGATACCGCGGCGGGTCGATCTCCCATACATGCACGTGTGTGTCGACGATCAACGTCCTGTCTCCTTGCTAGATTTCAACAGTTGCACAGCCACCCGCTCTCTCTTCCGCTCACCCATCGGATTCTTCCTGTTCCACGAGAGGCGGCAGCGAGATCTTTCCCAGTACCGCATCCAGCTTTGCCCCCGTCGCCCCCCGCACATTCCCGGCCCGCCCCATCACCGTTTCATTGGCCAGCACAGCGAAGGCAAGGGCCTCCTTCGAGTCTGCTGTCACACCCAGATCGTCGATCGGTCGCACGTGCCGTGGCGCCAGCACGTCTTCCAGCAGCGACATCAGATGGCTGTTGCGCACACCACCCCCACTGACATAGACCTCTTCCAGTTCACCTTCGGGATCAGCAAAACGCTCGATGCCGGCGGCGATGCTGCGCGCCGTGAACAGGGTCAGCGTCGCCAGCAGATCCGCCGGACTCAGCTCTGCCTGATGCATCAATTCCGCCAGGTAGTACGTGCCGAATTCTTCGCGGCCTGTGGATTTGGGCGGCGGCCGACGGAAGAACTCGTGTTGCAGCAGCCGCTCCACCCATTCCTCGCTCGCCGTGCCGCCGGCGGCGCGACGACCATCATTGTCAAAGCGTTCGGTCCCCCCCGTCAGATGCTGCACGGCGGCGTCGATCAGGGCGTTGCCCGGTCCCAGATCGAAGGCGACAACCCCATGGTGGATGGTGGCGCCGGCGGGGATGGCCGTGACGTTGGCGATGCCGCCGATATTGAGCAACAGACGTCCCCGGTCCGGGTCGCCGAAGAGCAGCACATCGACCAGTGGCACCAGCGGCGCCCCTTCGCCACCGGCTGCCAGATCTGCCGGGCGAAAATCGCTGATCACGGGAATCCCCGTGTGCCGAGCCACGACAGCCGCCTCGCCGATCTGCAGCGTCGATGGCGGATTGCCGTGTGGCAGGTGACGGACCGTCTGCCCGTGGCTGCCGATCAGGTCGACCTCTTCCGGCACCGTGTTGGCCGCTTCGATGACCTTCAACGCCGCATCGGCCAGGGCCGCACCGAGGGCGAAATTGGCCTGACACAGATCTTCCACCAGCGCGTCCGGCTGAAACAGCAGAAAGAGATCTGCCTGTAACTTTTCGGGCAGCTTATGCGTGAGTTGCGCCAGCACGCGGAACTCGGTCATCTCTCCGTAACCTTCGATCTCCGCCAGCACAGCGTCGATGCCGTCGGCGGAAGTCCCGGTCATCAGTCCCACGATGCGCCGTGTCGGCGCCGATGCGATATCGAGCAGTCTCTTCATTCTTCTTCCTGGCTTGTTGTGTCGTCCGCGTCGAGAACCATGACCAATCCGAGGAGCACGGCGAATACGGCAGCGAAGCGGCCGTTCACCATCGATCCATCACTCATACCCAACAGCAGCATCCCCACCAGAGAGGCGACGGCAGCGGCGGCAAAGGCCCGCTCCGACGGATCCCGGCTTCGGTGAAACACGCGTATCCCGGCCCGTGTCACGGCAACACACAGCCATGGAAACAGGATGAGTCCCGCCAGGCCGAGTTTCAGCCATAGGGTCAGGTAGAGGCTGTCCAGCGTCCACGCCGTCCATGTCTCGAAACGGTTGGTCTCCGGATTAAAGGAGTACGACGTCACGGTCGCCCCCTGCCCGGCGCCCAGGATCGGGTGTTCGGCAATCTCGCCGAGGGCCGTGGCGTAGTTCATCAGGCGGCTCAGCACCTGGATGTCGCGGCTGTAGTCGAGGAACGTCCGCGAACGCTCCACCGCATGCGCTGAAATCGACGCACCTGTGATGCGCTGGAAGACCAGCACCGTCGCCGTAAGTGACAGTACGAGACCGAAGGCCAGCGCGATACCCTTCCACGGCCGGCGTTGCGCCACAGGCTTGCCCTTGTGCCACAGCCAGACGGAGACGACCAGGCCGAGACCAAAAGCCGCCCACATGCCACGCCCCAGGGTCAGGGCGAAGCCGAGTCCGGTACACAGGAACAACGCCAGCATCACGCCCCGTCCCCAGCGCCGCGGATCATGGACGATCCAGTTGGCGATCAGCAGCAGTGACATGGGCAGCACGATGCCCTGACGGCGCCCGATGCGGACGAAATTTTCGCCCGTGGACAGATCGATGGCACCGAGGAATT
>CALFPI010000530.1 GCA_937919035.1 uncultured Gemmatimonadaceae bacterium | reverse complement strand
GATATGGGTGAACTGGCTGTCAATCTTCAGGATAATCCAGTTGCCGCCGTGCACGGTCAGCGTCAACACGGTGATGACCCCCGCGAGCAGGCTGAACCAGTCGATGATCCCGGGGTTTTCGGGCCGGATGAATTCCGTCCACAGGGGTGAGAAAAAGAATACCGGCTCGTAGAGCGAGACACCCGACTCCACGCCGCCAAGATTGACGCCGCGCAGGATATTGCCAAAGGCGATGCCGAAGACCAGCGCCAGCAGCAGGCTGCAAACGCCGAAGGCCCCATCCCAGAATCTGTGCCAGAGATCATTGTCGAGTTGGTGACGCAACTCGATGCTCATCCCTCGACCGATGAACAACCAGAGAACCAGCATGAGCGGCAGGTAGAAGCCGCTGAAGATCGACGCATAGAGGGTGGGGAAAGCCATGAAGAGCAACCCGCCGGCGGCGATGAGCCACACTTCATTGCCGTCCCAGAAAGGGCCGATCGCCCGCTTGACGAGCATGCCCTGCTGTCGGTCGCGCACGACGAACAGGTGGATGATGCCGGCGCCAAAGTCCATACCGTCGAGTACAGCATAGGCGACGAGCATGAAGACCAGAATACTCAACCAGATCGTTTCCATGGCTCAGGCTCCCGCCGGTTGAGATTCTCTATCGGGCCCGGCGTGGATGATGCGCCCCACGAGTACCAGAAACAACACCCCGAGGACAAAGTAGATCCCGACAAAACCGATGAGCGTGAACAGGGCGTTGCCTGCCGAGACCGACGGGGACGCGCCCGCGTCCGTGCGCAGCAGACCGTAGACCAGCCATGGCTGTCGCCCCAGTTCTGCCGACCACCAGCCCGCTGTGGTGGCGACGTAGGGGAAGGGTGTCAGAGCCACCAGCATCCAGAGCAGCCTTGGCGCTTCGAACAGCCTCCCACGCCACAGCCACAGGCATGCAAGCCCGGTGACGGCGATGAAGATCGTTCCCAGGCCCACCATGACATGGAAGCTGTAGTAGAGCAGTGGCACATTCGTCGGTAGCTCATCCGCTGCGTAGGCGTCCATACCCAGCACTTCCGCATCGAAGCGCTTGTAGGTGATGAGGCTGAGGATGTAGGGGATGTGGAGGGGATTGTCGATGCGGCGCTGTGCCATGTTGGGTTGCCCCATCAGCACGATGCCGGCACCCTCCTGGGTCTCGAAAAGACCTTCCATGGCTGCCAGTGTCGATGGCTGGTAGGTGGCGACATTGCCCGCCTGCTGATCGCCGGTGGGAAAGGCCACCAGAACAGCCGCCACCAGGCCCGCAGGGAGGCCAACGCGCAGAAAGCGCCGCCCTGCTTCGATGTGTCGTTTGGACAGCAGGTAGAAAGCACCGACACCGGTCACGACGAAGGCACTGGTGACGACGGAGGCCAGCATGTTGTGCGCGTACTCCCACAAGAACCACGGATTGCTGAACAGCGCGCCAATGCTCGTGAGGGTGATCTGTCCCGAGGCACCGATCTCGTAACCGACAGGATGCTGCATCCATGCGTGGGTGGCGATGATGAAGAAGCCGCTGAGCCACGAGCCGAGAAACACAAGAACACAGGACACGAAATGCCACCTCGGTCCCAGTTTCTTCTCGCCGAACAGCATGAGCCCGATGAAGGAGCTTTCCAGGAAGAACGAGAACATGCCCTCCAGGGCCAGCGTCTGGCCGACGACGCTGCCTGTCAGTTCGGAGAACCGCGCCCAGTTGGTGCCGAACTGAAACTCCATGGGGATACCGGTGACAACCCCCATGGCGAAGTTGACGGCAAACACGCGAATCCACAGCCGCGCCGCGTCGTGGTAGCCTTCATCGTTGCGGCGCAGGGCCCAGGACTTCATGGCGATGATGAGCAGGGCCAGACCCATCGTCAGTTGCGGAAACAGGTAGTGAAAGCTGATGGTGAAAGCGAACTGCAGACGATGGTAGAGAAGGGCGTCTTCCACCTGAATTCCTTCAGCGAGTGACCACGGCACCAACTGAGCTACGGTAACGCGACGGCCGCTCCCGTCAACGTCTGTCGCCGTTGCAGTGGGCACTGCCGAGGTGGGCCATGCCCGGGCGCTGCGTCACGGCTGCGTCACTGCTGCCGCGCTCGTGTGCGGAGCTCCCACCGCTTCGAGGCACTCGTCGGTGATGTTGGCAACTTTCTGCGTCTCACGTGGGACGCAGAAAGCCCAATTCAGATGCCCGGTTGCCGTGTCTGGTTCAGCGACGATACTTCTCCGTGTCCCTCTGCCCGAACCTGATGGAGAGAATGCGTTGAACAAACAGGTCGAGATCGAATCGCGTCGCCAGGTTTACGATGGCTTCTTCCAACTGGAGGAGGTCGTTCTACGGCACGAACGTTTTGACGGCAGCATGAGTGCCCCAATGTCGCGACTGAATTTGGAGCGCGGGGATGGGGCGGCTATTGTGTTGCACGACCCGCAACGGGGTGTCCTTACCTTGGTACGGCAGTTCCGCTACCCCACATGGGAGAAGGGACCCGGCTGGACGCTGGAACTGGTCGCCGGCGTCATCGAGGCTGGCAGAGAGCCAGAGGCGGTCGCCCGCGCCGAAGCGCGTGAGGAGGCGGGGTACAACGTCGGCGAACTGGAATCTCTGGGTACGTTCTACCTGACCCCCGGAGGCTCCTCCGAGCGCATCTACCTCTATTATGCCGCGGTGGACGCGACCATGAAGGTCGCCGACGGTGGTGGCCTGCGGCATGAAGGCGAAGACATCGAAGTCGTCGAACTCTCAGAAGCCCAGGCTTGGCTTGCTCTCGACGAACAGCGTATTGTCGACGCGAAAACGCTTGTGGGCCTGATGTGGCTCCGTCGGCGTCATTTTTGCTGAGAAAGTCTTTGTTGGATATTACCCTCCGAATGCCAACGTGTCTGCAACATCAACCCAAGGAGTGACGTCTCATGAGTGCCGACGAAGTCTATTCGCCCCCCCAGGCCGTCAGTGACAAAGCCCACGTCGGCAGTCATGCGGCATACCTGAAGGAATATGCGAATTCCATTGCCGACCCCGAGGCCTTCTGGAGTACCAAAGCTGAAGGCTTCCACTGGTTCAAGAAGTGGCAGACGGTCCGGCAGTACAACTATGACATGGACAAGGGGCCCATCTCCATCAAGTGGTTTGACGGCGGCCGAACCAACATCGTCTACAACTGCCTGGACCGGCATCTGGACAGCCGCGGGGATCAGCGAGCCATCATCTGGGAGGGCAATCGACCGGACGAAGACAGCACCCTGACCTACCGCCAGCTGCATGACCAGGTCTGCCGGTTCGCCAACGTCCTCAAGGCACGTGGCGTCAAGAAGGGCGACCGCGTGTCGATCTACATGCCGATGATTCCCGAACTTGCCGTCGCCATGCTGGCCTGCGCCCGTATCGGCGCCATTCATTCGATCGTCTTCGGGGGCTTCTCCGCAGATGCTCTGGCCGATCGCATCTCTGACGCAACCTGCACAGTCCTGATCACGTGCAACGGCAACCATCGTGGCGACAAGCCGGTGCTGCTCAAGCCGAATGCCGACCAGGCCATGGCGGCTGCCGAAGAGAAGATGGGCAGGCCGGTGGAGACATGCATCGTCGTGCAGCGCGAAAAGGCGGAGGGGGTATTCGCCGTCGACATGAAACCGGGTCGCGACATCTGGTTCCACGAAGCCGTCGCCGTTGCCTCTCCCGACTGCCCCTGTGAAGAGATGGACGCCGAGGATCCGCTCTTCATTCTGTATACGTCCGGATCAACGGGCAAACCCAAAGGGGTGCAGCACACCGTCGGTGGTTACATGGTGTACACCGCCACCACGCACAAGTACGTCTTTGACTATCACGACGGCGACATCTACTTCTGCGCCGCCGATATCGGCTGGGTAACCGGTCACTCGTACATCGTCTATGGCCCGCTCGCCAATGGTGCCACCACCATGATGTTCGAGGGCATTCCCACCTACCCGAATCCGGATCGTTACTGGCAGATCATCGAGAAATGGCAGGTCACCCAGTTCTACACGGCACCCACCGCCATTCGCGCCATCGCCGCCGCCGGTGAACAGTGGCCGGCAAAATACCAGATGCCTTCGCTGCGCGTGTTGGGCTCGGTTGGGGAACCGATCAACCCCGAGGCCTGGCGCTGGTACTACAAGAACGCCGGCAAGGAGCGCTGCCCCATCGTTGATACCTGGTGGCAGACCGAGACCGGAGGTATCCTGATTACGCCACTTCCGGGCGCAACAGAGCTCAAGCCGGGCTCGGCAACGTTCCCCTTCTTCGGTATCGAACCGGCCGTCCTCGAACCCGAGAAGGGTACCGAAATGGAGGGCAATGGCGTCGCCGGCGTGCTCGCCATGAAGGCTCCCTGGCCAGGGCAGATGCGCACCATTTACGGTGATCACAAGCGCTTTGAAGAAACCTACTTCCAACAGTACAAAGGCTATTATTTCACTGGCGACGGATGCCGACGTGACGAAGACGGCTATTACTGGATTACCGGCCGTGTCGACGACGTCATCAACGTTTCGGGCCATCGCATGGGTACAGCCGAGGTCGAGAGCGCTCTGGTGCTGCACCCAAAGGTTGCCGAGGCCGCCGTTGTCGGCTTCCCGCATGCGGTGAAGGGCCAGGGCATCTACGCCTACGTAACCCTCAATGCCGGGGAAGAATACAGCGACGAGCTGAAGGACGAGTTGAAGAAACAGGTGCGTACCGTCATCGGCCCGATTGCCGCGCCCGACATCATCCACTGGGCTCCAGGGCTGCCCAAGACCCGCTCAGGCAAGATCATGCGTCGCATTCTGCGCAAGATCGCCGAGAATGATATGGGCACCATCGGTGACACGAGCACCCTTGCCGATCCGGCAGTGGTCGACGATCTGATCGCCCGCAAATAGCTGTATTTTCTGTCCATAACGGCAGACGGGAGGTAGCCGGCGCGGGTACCTCCCGTTTTTTGCAGTACGTACAAGTACGGATATCGAGCCATCGCTACATCCGCTATTGTACAAGCATGGTCGATCTGCTCTTCTCTGCGCCTGTCATCTCCTGCCTTCTCGTGGCAGCCTCTGCCGCTTTTGGTGTCAGTGTTGTGGGCGGCTTTGTGCCGGACAGACGGAAACTCGATCACACCCTGTCGCGGGCTGAAAAGGCCTTGGCGAACCTGCGCAACGAGATCGCCACCAAGGAAGCGACCATTGCTCAAATGCAGTCCGAGGTCGAAATGCTGCGGCCCGTGCATGAACGGTTGAGCAACTACCACGAAAACCTCACCCAGATGCGCCTCGAACTGGAGCGCAAGGAACTGGCTGAGGACGACAAAAAGCACGCAGAGGACGACGAAGACGAGTTCTTCGGTCGCCACAAGCGCTTCAAGGTCTGACAGCTCCCCCGGCGCCGCCCGGCGCTACCGTGCCATCCGCCTTTGACAGTCACCGGGATCAACCACACTTTTAGCCAATTCGTGCGTTCTGACGCGTATCGAATCCCCCCGGCGACGGAGCAACCTTCCTTGAGTATGCGTTTCGACAGCCAGCAGTGGGCCCTCATTCTCGGTGGCTCCAGTGGTTTCGGCCTGGCAACGGCAAAGAAACTCGCCCGCCATGGCATGTCCATCGCCATCGTACATCGCGACCGACGGGGTGCGATGCAGGCCATTGAGCCCGGATTTGAGGAGATTCGCGCCTCGATTCGCGCCAGCGGCGGCGACTTCGTCGCGCACAATCTCGACGCCCTGTCCGACGAGGGTCGAAACACCGTCATCGATGATCTGCGCCAGCGCCTGGGGACCAGCGGTCGCGTGCGCATGTTGATGCACTCCATTGCCTTCGGTAACCTGCGTCTGCTGGCGCCCCTCGACACCACCTCTCACGGTGACGCTGCCGCCCGTGCCCGCGAGTTGTTGGCCAAACAACTTGGCATTGAGGCCGATCAGCTTACCGAGGCCCTGCAGGCCGTCTTTGCCGCCGGCGACGAAACCAGCGTTGGGGCGCTGGCAACGCTGGCACCGGCGCCGACATACGCCGCCGATGTCCGTCTGGAAGACGAGGACTTCGCGCGCACCATCTACAGCATGGGCACAAGCCTGGCGACGTGGACCCACGCGGTGTTTGCCGCAGGTCTCTTCGCCGATGACGCTCGTGTGCTGTCCATGACGAGTGAAGGCAATGAAGTGGCCCTGCGTGGTTACGCCGCCGTCGCCGCCGCCAAATGCGCCCTCGAGTCGGTTTCCCGGGCGATCGCGCTGGAATACGCACCCTACGGGATTCGCGCCAATGTTGTGCAGGCAGGGGTGACCGATTCGGCGGCGCTGCGACTGATTCCGGGCAGTACCCACATGAAGGCGGCTGCCGCCCTGCGCAACCCCTTCGGCCGTCTGACGACGGCGGCGGAAGTGGCCGACTTCATCAGCCTCCTGTGTACCGACGAAGCTCGCTGGGTCAACGGCACGGTGATCCGTGTCGATGGCGGCGAGCACATCGCCGGCTGATCTCCATGGGAACTCTATACATCCATGGCATGGGGCACTTCCATCCCGACAACATCATCGACAACGCTTTCCTTGAGGAACTCGACATCGGCACCAACGAGTCGTGGATTCTCGAGCGGGTCGGCATTCACACGCGTCATACGGTGTTGCCACTGGACTATATCCGCCAGACGAAGAACCAGGATCCGCGTCAGGCGCAGGAGGCAGCCGAACTCGACAGTCGCCAGACCGCTGCCGCCGCCGCCGACATGGCTTTGGCTCGCGCCGGTATCCGCCGGGACCAGATCGGCATGGTCATCGCCGGTGGCTGCTACCCGGATATGGCAATCCCCTCTGAGGCGGCACGGATCGCCGGCTTCATGGGCATCGACGCCCCGGGGATCGACATCAACTCGGCCTGCTCGACATTCGGCGCACAGATGCACTTCCTGTCCTCCATGTCGGGACTGCCCAGATACGTCCTTGTC
>CALFPI010000529.1 GCA_937919035.1 uncultured Gemmatimonadaceae bacterium | reverse complement strand
TGATCAGAATCCAGAGCAAGGGGAGTGCTAGTATTCCGCAATCAAACGTTGGCGATCGAAGTCGGCACCCGTTCGGGCACTGACTACACGAGGGTCGTACAAGGGTGCATCAGCCTCGACGAGAAGGCCGTCGCCACGCAGACCTGCGACGCTGATCCCCTGACCCCTAGTATCGGCAGGGGAGAGCAGGTTCTCCTGCTCAAGGGGGTCGACTTGCCGGTCAAAAGCCAGGTCCTGACAACCACGAAGGGCAACGTACTTGTGCTGTCTTGTGCGCAACATGCGAGACTCGATACCTGCTCCCCAACGCGGCCTGACGGCCACAGAGCATGGCGATACGGCTGGGTGTGCACAGCGGCATCTGGCAGTAGGTGGTGGGAGAGTGATTTCCACGCTCCATGAGCCCATCGAAAATCGGCGTATGGCATGGTTCTCCACCATCGACTGCCGCGCGGGCATGGGGCAGACTCCGTGGCCTGGATTGCGGGGCCTGGATTGCGGGGCCTGGGTTGCGGGGCCTGGGTTGCGGGGCCTGGGTTGCGGGCCGGTTCCTGTCGCGGCAAAGTGATAAGATACAACAACCTCCGGGCAGGAAAAGAAATCAGACGAAGCTATGCGGGCCCTGCCCTATGACCGGCCGCCGCGCCGCTGACATCGAGGGCGACTTCAAGCAGGGCAATGCGTTTTTCCAGGTCGCGGAAACTCCGTCCCGGGCGCAGTGAGAACCGCGCGCTACCAATTGGGGAGGGGAGACCCTTCTCGCGCTCACGCAAGGTCACCTCGTGCTCGAGTTGATCGAGCAGATTGCCGGTGTAGAACAAGCTGCCGGTGAGTCCACGCATGTTGCGGATGTGCAGTCGTCGCGAGCGCTCGACAAGGGGTTCCACACGATTCAGCATCTCGGCGATCTGTCGCCGTCGCCGATCCATGTCCTTGAGAATCAGGCCGAAGCCGAGAAGAACGAGAAGGAGGCCGAAGAACAGAAGCAGCATGGGCAAGGCGTCAACCGGCTCGAGGAAACGGTCCCTGTCACAAAAGTGGTCCTGCACACCCTACGCCAAGGTAGCCAGGTCCGCCGTCGCTGCAAATGCCCTCAGTCCAGATCCTTCACCTGCGCCATGACTCCGGGCCAACGGTCTCACGCAGCGCATCAATATCCGCCTGTGTCGTGTCCAGCGATGCCAGGACCTGAGCAGACGCCGCGCTTGCGTCGGGGGGCGTGGCTCTGATCGTTTCCGTCATGCCGGCTCTGTTGATTCCGGGCCCGAGCCGGTACCGGCACCGGGCGAAGTTGCGGTGTTCGACTCGGCCGTTACGGCAGCGGCGACAACGGCGGCGAGAGTCTGCAGCCGTTGCTCAAAGTCTGCGAGCCGCGAGCTGGCAAAGAACGACGTGCGGCGTCTGTCATCCTCCTCCGGCGTAACGCCGTGCTCGTTCTCGAGGAAGCCGATCTCTCGCTCGAGTGGATCGATCAGACTGTAGGCGTGCACGGGACTACGGCTCAGGCGCCGCAGATTGGCCATGGTAAGGCGTCGCCGGCGCTCCATCATCGGTGCCAGTTGGTCGAGGAGGTCAACGATGGTTCTCCGCTTGCGTTCCATGTCAGCCAGCAGGAGTGCCACGGCCATCATGACCAGCAGCAATCCAAGCGAAAGAGCAACCATGCAGATTCCTTGAAGTGTGAGCGCAGCCTAGCGGTAAGAGTACGGATTGCTTCGCAGCGGAGTCGAGAGATGTGTATCCACCCGTATGCCACGGGCACGGATTATTCGGCCAAGCCCTGCTTCTCACCGTAGGAGAGGGCGCATTCGTCTGTGTCGCAGGCCAGAGTCGATGACACTTGACCGAAGCGATGTCGATTGCGTGCGATCAGAGCATAACCAAGGCGAAAGATCTGCCTGCACACCGGCAAACGGTAGACCCACGTGATGAGATGGAAGGGGGTAAGGCGGCGATAGATTTCATAGACGCCATCAGCCCCCACGTATACGGTGCCATCGGGATGTATGAGCCGGAGTCCTGTATTGAAATCTGACTGCGTCAGAACAGGGAAGCGCTCCTCCAGCCCAGGCTGTTGGCGAGGCAGATATTCGAACTGCCCCGCGCGCGCGAAGCGACGAATGCGCCCCATGCTCCACAGGCAGAAGCGACATTGGCCGTCGTATATGATGGCGAGTGTGTGGCTCATAACAGAAGAATCAACGTGCTGTGCGCCGCGCCGCAAGGGGGACGTGGCGAGGCATGCTGTGTGTCGTGCGGGGCGCGTCGGTGTGTGCCGTGGTTCACGTGCAGCCCGCGCGTGACGGCAGTCTGCGGTTGATGTATCAGGCTCCGCCACATGCACAGTGCCCTGTGGCACAACAGGTTGTCGCCCAAGGACAGGACCCATCGTAGAAGTGGCACACGTCTTGCGTTTGTCATGACATGCGAAACTCCGACGACAACTTCGACCATGCCGCAGCCAATGACCCGTCGCGCCTGTTCGCATCTCTGGGGTTCGGTTTCGTGCACCGGTTTCTCTGGTTGGTGCTGGCCACCTGCGTGTTGGCAGTCAGCGGCCTTCTGCTTCTCGGCTGGATGTTTGAGGGTGACGTCACCGTGCAGGCGGCAGGTGTCGTGCGACCCACCTCAAGGCATCTGGTCAAAAGCGCCATCGATGGTCGCCTGCAAAAGGTCTGCGTAGCGGCGGGGGATCACGTCGCCACAGATGACATCTTGTTCGTGCTGGCACCGCACGATCTGCACACGCGCCAGGCTCAAATCGAACGCCAGCTTGCACTGAGCGATTCGCGCAGTGCCAGGCTCCGTGAGCAAATCGACCATGACCGTCGCGTGCTCACAGCGGTTCTGGTGTCGCGCCGGCTGGAGGTCGAGCGCGCCGCCTTCGCCCTGGCGCACATTCGCCGCGAACAGCAACTCTACACCGATCATGCCCGCAATGGCTGGCACCGTCTCGATCTGGAGAGTCTCGTTCCCGTGCGTGAATCGAGATCGATCCTGCAACAGGCCGAAGCCCAGGCAGAGGTGACACTGCGCCAGTTGGAGGCCAACGAAGCCCGCATCACAGATCTGCAACTGGAACGCCAGGCCTGGATCCAGCTGGACGCTGAGCGGCGGGCTGTATGGCAGCAGCTGGAAAGCGCCGTGATCCGCGCTCCAGTGGCTGGGGTGGTGCTCACAGATGATCTCGAGCACAAGACGGGTGATCGTGTGCAGGCCGGCCAGGCTCTGCTGGAACTGGCCGAGGATGACGCCTGGACGGCGCGCGTGCTGATCGGACAGATCGATCGCCCCAAGGTGCGCCCCGGTCAACGCGTGCGGGTATTCGTCCAGGCCTATCCGCACCTGGAGTATGGCGTGCTGGAAGGCCGCGTCGAGCGAATCGCTGCGCAAGTCGCCACCAACGGTTCCGGGTATCTCACAGATGTGGCCCTCGACGGTCCGGCGATTTCCCTGGCAGATGGCATGGCCGCAGAGGTGCGGGTTGCCGTTGACAGCGACCGGCTGCTGTATCTGGTCTGGCACAGGCTTCTGCGCCACCTGGGCGGGACACCCGTCCCTGACGTTCGCGAGGCCCGGAGCTGATGTCTGCCTTTGGCCAGGTGTTGCAGTTGCTGCGCCCCTATGGGCGCTATCTCATCCAGGCACTGATGATCTCCTTGCTGCTCACCGTCCTGGCCTTGCCCGGACCCTATATCACCAAACTGCTCCTTGACGATGCCTATCCGCATCAGGATTACGGCCTGCTGCAATTCTTACTCATGGGCGGCGCTGGTTTAGGTCTCTTCCTTGGCTTCGTCCAGGTTTCGGCCGGATTTTTCGGCCGGCAGGTTGGGCTGGGCATGAGCCTCGACTTGCAGACGAGACTGTATCGCCACGTGCAATCTCTCGACTTCTGTTTTTTCGACCGCCGCGAGACCGGCGAGATTCTGTCACGTTTCGACGATCTCGACGCCTCGGTATCCGGGGTGATCCACATTGCCAACACCATGATTATCAACTCGCTGCAACTACTTGTGTTCCCAGCGGTGTTGCTGTGGATTCAGCCCACGCTGGCGCTGCTGAGCCTCGTTGTGCTGCCTTTCGACGCAGCACTCGCTCTGGTCTCCGGCCATTTCAGCAAGATCTTTGCGCGCCGCATCGCTGAGCAAGCGGCGGCGCTGTCGGCCAAAACGGTGGAGTCCCTCAGCAGCATCCGCACGATCCAGAGTCTCTGCGCCGAGGGGGTCTTCTACGGACGCATCCGTACGCGCTTCGAGGACCTGGCAGTGGTGCAGGTGCGCGCCACAGCGCTGGACAGTCTGATCGGATTCAGCGCCACAGCGCTGCGCACTGGTGGGGCGCTGGCATATGGCTGGTACGGCTGGAGCCAGGTTCTGGGTGGCCACATGACGCCCGGCACGTTCCTGGCCTTCTCGGCCTACGCCGCGTTCCTCTACGGTCCGGTGCACCAACTCATCACGCTCTGGCCACGGGTGCAGACGGTCCGGGTCCATGTGGAGCGGTTCCTTGAGATCTACCAACGGGTGCCGCTCATCCTGTCGGTGCCGCACGCACTCAAGCCCGCCCGCATGGCTGGCGGCATCGACTTCGATGCGGTCGTTTTCGGCTATGAGGGCGTCCCGGTCCTGCGCGGCACGAGTGTCCATTTTGCCGCTGGACGAACAACCGCTCTCATCGGCGAAAGCGGTGCGGGCAAGAGCACTCTCGTCCAGCTGATCCCACGCTTCTACGATCCGCAGGAGGGTCACATCCGCATCGACCGTCGCCCACTGCAGGCCTATGACGTACGTGCCCTGCGACGCTCGATCGGTTTCGCCATGCAGGGCGGAAGTCTGTTTCACGGTACCGTGCGCGAAAACCTGACGATGGGTGAAGACATCCCCCAGGCGGATCTGGAGGATGCAGCACGCTGGGCCTGCATCCATGAACACATCACACAACTGCCCCTGGCCTACGATGCGCCGCTGGGAGCCGGCGGAACCGGCATGTCCAGCGGTCAGTTACAGCGCCTGGCCCTGGCACGAGTGCTGTTGCAGAACACCCCGATACTGATCCTCGATGAGCCCACATCGGCTCTCGATCAGGAAACCGAAACTCAGGTCCGGCAGGCGCTTCGCCGCGCCTGTGAAGGACGCACAACGATTCTCATCGCCCACAGGCCCGAGACGATTTCCATGGCAGACGAGGTGGTGCAATTGGTGAACGGACGGATCGTCAACTCAGGGGCGGCCGGGCAAGTGCCGGCGCTGGCGGCATGAAAAGGGGAGAGCCTGATATGGGCAAGGCCCTGGCACCCGACCCGGAATTCCGGCCAGGTGTGCATGCGGCTCTGCTGCTGATCCCCCTGCTTCTGTCGCAACTCGTACTTCAGGGTGGAGGTCGACTGGCGGAACCCTATCTGCAACAGATTGCAGTGGAGGCGCACGTTCGACCCGACGCAGCTGAAGTTGAGTACCTGACGGTACTTTTTGGATTGATCCTGCTCTGTGAGCTTGTCATTCTCATCCCGTCTGTCACTTGGTGGCAGATCTACGGGGTTGCCGAATTCGGCGCGGATACAGAATCACCGAAGGCGCTGATACGGCATGGTCTTCGAATCGGTGTGCCCTACGCACTCACCGTCTACGGGCTCATGTGGTGGACGAACTCCAATCCCGATTTCCTGAGGTATACAGGAATGGTGGGGCATCGAATGCCCAACTATCTCGTCGTTGCAGTCTCGCTCGGCAGCTTCGGTGCCCTGTGCGAGGAGTTCTACTTCCGCAGGGCGCTTCTGACGATCATGACATCCTCGATGCCAGTCGTCGTCGCAGTGGGTTTGAATACTCTGTTGTTCGCAGCATGGCACGTTCACGCCTTTGGCAATCCAGCACTCATGCTCACCATCCTCTCAGGTGGCGCCATCTATTCGGTTCTGTCTGTCAAGTATGGGTCCATGATACCGGGTGCCATTTGCCACGCACTGGTTAACACATTCGCTGTGCTGCTGAACAATCTCGAACTGTTGATGTAGATGTGGAGGAGCGTTCGGGCCAACAACCACACAGGAGAGAATCATGGCACGATCGCAGTTGATGAAGCCCGCAGGAAGACCTCGGACCGGGGTCGAAGTGTATCACGGAGAGAGCATGCAGATCGACTCGACTACGACAGTCATGGAGGCATGTGGAAGCTGCCACAATCTCGGTGGCGTCCACTCGCATGATCGCACAAACACGCAAGCAGGTGTCGGATTCAACGGGCCGCTGGTAAGCGGTTCAGCCTCCGTCACCAGCGACGGCCACCTGTCGATGAGTGTCAACATTGGCAGCGGATTCGTCATCGGGGGCCAATCGCTGCACATCCCGAATACGGGTCCACACCTCTCGTCGGCCAGCAGTCGTGGCGTGACGCTGAGTGGCAGTAGTGGCAGTGGCACCACGTCCACTCAGCAGGACAACACTCGAGTCGGTAACTAACACCGGGTACCAGCCAGCACAGGGCAACAGACAACATGAACGCTTCTCCACAGCTACAGAAGGACATGAATTCGGCGGGTATTCGAATCGCCGTGATCGACACGGGTGTCGATGTGGACCAGATGAACCCGGGCGCACTCGCAGGGGCGGTGACCATCCGGCCCACGTCGGATGGTGGCTTTGCCGTCGACTGTGAGGTGGCCGATCCCGTCGGCCACGGCACAGCGGTGGTTCGAGCCACCGCCGATCGAACCGGGCTGCCCGTGCACTCTGTCGGGCTCGCCGACTGGACGGCTGCGGACAGTGCGATGCAACTGGCCCGGGCGATCACCTGGTGCCTCGAATCTGGCATACGGGTCATCAACATCAGCGCAGGCTCGACGTGTCCCTCGGTGGGATCGATGCTGACGCCCATCTGCGCTCGCGCCGCCGCTGCCGGTGTCATCATCGTCGCCGCCGAACACAACGACGGTCTCGTCAGTTATCCTGCCCATCTGCCATCT